>JAYSYM010000400.1:0-4265 GCA_043727635.1 Bdellovibrionales bacterium
CCTAAGCCAACTGCCATTTTCGCAGCGTTGATACCAACGACACCACCACCGATGATCGTGACTTTTCCGCGTTTAACGCCAGTCACTCCACCAAGCAAAATGCCTTTTCCGCCGTGATCTTTTTGTAAGTAGAAAGCACCGACTTGAGTCGCCATGCGACCAGCAACTTCAGACATCGGAACTAAAAGTGGCAAAGAGCCGTCTTCTTTTTGAATTGTTTCGTAAGCAACTGCTTTAACTTTTCGCTCGCAAAGAACTTTTGTGAGTTTTGGTTCTGCAGCTAAGTGGAGGTAAGTGTATAAAATTTGGTTTTCGCGAAGGAGCTCGTATTCATCTGGAAGTGGCTCTTTTACTTTCATGATCATCTCGGCTTTGCCGTAGATCTCTTTTGCTGAGTCCATCATCTTCGCGCCGGCTTGGATGTAATCTTCGTTTGTGATTCGGCTGCCAAGGCCCGCATCTTTTTGAACGTAAACTGTGTGACCTTCTTTTACTAACTGGCGAACGCCCGCTTCAGTAAGACCCACGCGGTTTTCGCTAATTTTGATCTCTTTCGGTATGCCGATGATCATACGATTTGCTCCTTGGAATGTTTGAACAGAGGGAGAATGTCGCAGGAGTGCTTCATTGAATCAAGAGCGAATTTCGACTAGTGGCGAGTAGACGACCACAGCGTGCCTAGACCAGCAGTAGTTTCGGGTAAGTCCGAACCTAATTCGATTTGGCGGCAGTGATCAGGTGATTCGAGAATCTTTGAAACTAAACGATGCAAAACGTCGTGACCGGCTTTGTAGAGAACCAAGTGACCCATCAAAGGCATTCCGAGGTTCACCAGATCACCGAGAGCATCTAAAACTTTATGGCGAACGAACTCGTCAGCGAAGCGTAGACCTTCTGGATTTAAGATCTTCGTATCATCCAAGACGATTGCGTTCTCGAGACTTCCGCCGAGAGCTAAGCCTCTTGCGCGAAGGGCTTCAACATCTTTCATGAAACCAAAAGTTCGAGCTTTGGCAATTTCGCGAACGAATGAAGTTTCGTTGATATCGAGATCTAATTTTTGCAGACCAATGCTTGGATGCGGAAAATCGATCGTACAAGTAATTCGAAGCCCGTTGTAGGGAACTACATACGCGTGTTTGTCTTCGTTACCGATAAAAATCGGCTGCGTGACGTACGCATATTTTCGAGGCTCATCTTGTTCAACTAATCCAGCAGCTAGAAGTGATTCAGCAAACACCGCAGCACTTCCGTCGCAAATTGGAATCTCGGGCCCTGAAAGTTCAATCACCAAATTATCAATTCGAAAGGCTGCAAGAGTCGAAAGACAATGCTCAACAGTGGCGACTTGAAATAATTCTCCGCCGAGAGTCGTTGCCATTGTCGTCGCTTTCACGTTTGCAGCGATTGCTTTAAGAGAGGGTTTACCAGGCAGATCGACGCGAGCTATATGAATGCCCGTGTTTGCGGGAGCAGGTCTGAAAGTGAGTGATGTTGGCAATCCTGAGTGAATGCCAATCCCATCAACTTTTACTGTCTTACCGATTGTCCGCTGTAGAAACATGACTTCCTTCAGAGCAAGATTAAAGCCACTTGCAATTGCAGCTTCGCTGTCTTCAATTACATTTCTAAGTAGCTGGATTGGCAAGTCTTTTTCAAATAAAGACGAAAGACTAGCTCTCGCCGGAAACCCGCCAGTGTAGCGGAAAGGCCGCAAGAGCTGTCGTATTTAAGTCACTGCTACGTTAACTTCGCTGCTGCTCAGGTTAACTTCGCTGCTGCTCAAGTTAACTCTCGCCTCCCGCGAGAGAACCGGCCTAGCCGGTTATCCGCACTGTAACTACAATTAAAGTGTGACGATGAAACTCATAAGCCTCACATTCGCAGTCTTTTTGCTCGCGTGCGGTAGCAGCGGAAAAAGCGGTTATCGCCGAGGTAGCGAAGCAGACAGTTCCGGGAGTACTGCTCCAGGTTGGGCTTATGCTGCCGAAGGCTTTGCAGTGAATAAAGATCAACCCGTCCGCAAAGAAAATGCGTACGAGTTCTATTACAAGCGGTGCGAAGTTGGCGCTAGTGAACGCGCTTACTACTCAAAAACTTCTTACGAGTGCTCTGAATCCCCTCGATAATTATAAATCTAATTGCGAAAGCGACGGCACTGCTGGCGGATGACCCAAGTGCTTGCGAGCTGTGTCTGTAACAACACGGCCACGCGGAGTCTTTTGAATCAAACCTTCTTGCAAAAGATACGGCTCATAAACTTCTTCGATCGTTCCTTTATCTTCGCTTAGTGCCGCAGCCATTGTGTCGATACCAACTGGGCCACCAGAAAATTTTCCGATGATCATGTTGAGTAGCTTGCGATCCATATCATCAAGACCCAAATGATCTACTTCGAGTTGATCGAGAGCGTAGGCTGCCAACTCATCAGTGATCCGACCATCGCCTTTCACTTGCGCGTAATCACGAACTCGTTTTAGGAGACGATTTGCAATTCGCGGAGTGCCGCGGCTTCGTCTTGCAATCTCTAGTGCACCCTCAGGCGTGATATGTGTTTCGAGCAATTTTGCCGAACGAGTAAGAACTTGCGTGAGAGCTTCTTTATTGTAGAACGACAACCGTTCGAAAATTCCAAAACGGTCACGTAACGGAGCATTGAGCAAACCTGCGCGAGTCGTTGCGCCAATTAAAGTAAATGGAGCAAGTTGGAATTGCATTGAGCGCGCGCCCAAGCCTTCGCCGGTTACGATGTCGATATAAAAATCTTCCATCGCGCTGTAAAGATATTCTTCGATATTGCGATTGAGTCTGTGAATTTCGTCGATAAACAGAATTGAATTTGGTTTAAGGCTCGTAAGAATTGCTGCTACATCACCTTTTTTATCGAGCGCCGGCCCCGATGTAACTTTAAAATCAACTTCCATGAAATTTGCAATGATATGAGCGAGAGTTGTTTTACCCAAGCCCGGAGGGCCACTGAGCAATACGTGATCGAGTGGCTCTTTGCGAGCGCGAGCAGCCTCAACAAAAACCTGCAATTTTTCTTTTACTTTATCTTGGCCAGGGAATTCGTCGAAATTTTTAGGGCGCAGACTTGCTTCCCAATTCGATTCGCCTTCAACTTTATCGCCAACTACTACTCTGTTATCTGAAGTCATTTGTGTACCTCAAAGCTGCCCAAAAAAATTAACTTAAAATTGACCTGATAATGCGGCCAATCCGCGACGAACACCCGCCTGCACATCAAGATCTGACGGCATGTCCTCAACAACTTTCTCAACATCCTGTAGTCTAAATCCTAAGTTCACGAGAGCAGAAACCACTTCTGAACGAGGCTTATTAGCAGCTCTTCTCTTCGGAGAGTCTTCGCTCAAAACCAGTTTGCCTTTTAAAGTTAAGATTAACTGCTCAGCAGTTTTCTTTCCAACTTTTGGCAAACCCGAAAGTGCTTTTACGTCGCCCGCCTCAATCATCGCCATGAGTTGATTGAGTGTGGCGCCCGATAAAATCTTGATCGCCATCTTCGGACCAACACCATTTACTTTCACAAGTGACATGAACGTTTGCTTTTCTGTTGCAGTTGCAAAACCGAAAAGTGAAATTGCATCTTCACGAACGAAAGTTTGAATTAAAAGCTGAACTTCAGAAGCAGTAACCGTCTGAGCTAAAAGTTCTTCGAGTCCATTGGTTGAACACTGAACTTCGTAGCCAACTCCGTTCACATCAACTGTGACTACACCTTCTGGGTCGTGATCAGTGATACGACCGCGCAATGAACTAATCATCTATCGACCTCATGATTTCTTCCTCGACGGGCCATTACCAGCCCCCGAGTCATGTTTTCTTCAGTCTCAATTTGCTTTGCGTGATAGTACGCAAGTGACAAAGCATCTGAGGCATCGATTTTTTCGTTTGAAGCAACTGCTCCTCGCAAACCTAAAAGTGCATACAGAAGCATTTGAACTTGCTCCTTCGAAGCTGCACCACTGCCGGTAATTCCTTTTTTCACTGACTTCGCTGCGTACTCAATAATTTCGCTCTGCGATTTCGCAGCAAACATTAAACAGATTCCGCGAATGTGGCCGAGCTTGAAGGCACTGTCGGCATTTTTCCCGAGAAAGATATTTTCGATAACGGTGACGGATGGCGAGTTTTCAATAAAAAGCTGCTCGAGCTGCTGTGAAATTTGAAAAATTCTTTGGGCAAATGGAACAGTCGGCGAACACGAAAAGACTCCGTGCTTGAGGTAGTCGATTCTGCCATTT
>JAYSYM010000401.1:0-4258 GCA_043727635.1 Bdellovibrionales bacterium
GCGAGATTCACACCATCTTTACCTAGGACGCGGGCCTTTTGCTCATCATTTTCGATTTCAACTGTGCCGATTCCGCGCTCTAGGCTTGATTCTCGAGGAAACCGATTGAATACAGTATTGAGAATGTGCTTTGCGATGCCCTCGGCTTGAACTTTCGTTTCTTCTTCGTAAAAATGCGCTTTTTTCTTCGCTTCAATTTGAAGTTCGTTCTCGCGCGCAGCAGTAATTTCAGCTTTGATTTCTTCTGGATTTAAATTTCCAATGCGCTGAAGCTCAACGACCAATTGTTTTCGAATTGTTTCAGCCTTTTCGCGTTTTTCTCGGTACTGCTGTTGCCTAGCTTCGATTTTCTTTGATCGCTCAAGAAGACCTGCGTTCTGTTTTTGGATTTCGCGCTGTTCGACGTTGTAAGTACGATCAGCTTCACTGCGCTTCTTGCGATATGAAAGCTCTTGCTGCTCAACTCGCGCTTCAAGCTGCGAGACTTCTTGGTGATTCTGATTTTTAAGTAGCTCTTCGTAGTCTTCAACGCGCTCTTTGGCATCAGACATCGCATCTGCTGCCACACCCTTAGCTGTATCTACAATTTCGGATGCTTCTTCCTCAGCAAACCGAATTTGGGCTTTATCGCGTAAACGAATTGAGATCGCCGTGAGAGCGATCCCGATAATTGTGGCAATGGCGAAAATAACGGCAACCAGCGTAGCTGGGGAAACTGAAGACATGCTCTTAGAAATACTTCTTTCTCTTACTCGACGGAAGGATTTTCAGCACGTCTCTGTATTTTGCCACAGTTCGACGTGCGATTTGGATGCCTTCCTTCTTCAGAAGCTCCACGATCTTTTGGTCCGAGAGGGGATTCTTTGTGTCTTCGGCTGAAACTAAATCTTTAATTTTGAGTTTTACTGACTCGCTCGCTAAAGCGTCACCGTCTGTAGTGTTAATACCTGAGTTAAAGAAGTATTTTAGCTCAAAAATTCCGCGAGGCGTATGCATGTACTTCGATGTCGTCACACGACTAACAGTCGACTCATGCATTCCGATGTCGTTTGCAATGTCTCGTAAAATCATCGGTTTAATGAACGCGGGGCCCTTGTCGAAGAAGTCGCGCTGATGCTTTACGATACTTTCAGACACCTTGTAGATCGTGCGCTGGCGTTGGTGGATCGACTTGATCAACCAAACCGCTGAGCGAAGCTTTTCTTGAACGTATTCTTGAGTAGTAGCATTGCTTCCTTTGCCCCCACTCTTAAGAACGTTTTTGTAGAAATTTGATATTCTCAATCTTGGAAGACCATCTTCATTTAACGACACCATGTAGTCTTCACCGACTTTGTAAACGTAAACGTCTGGTGTAACAAATTGAGTGTCATTGGTCATGTAAGCGCGACCCGGCTTCGGATCCATCGAGTAAATGATCTTACACATGTCGATGACTTCTTCGAGCTGAAGGCCCATTGCCTTTGCAATACCCTCGTAGTTTTTCTTCTCGAGATCTTTCAAGTGGTTGTTCACAAGAAGTACTAAGTCTTGAGTGTCTTCTTGCAAATGTTTCGCTTGAATCAATAAGCATTCTTTTAAATCACGAGCCCCAACTCCTGGGGGATCAAACTCTTGAACGAAAGGAAGGATACTAGCGAGCTCTTCGAGCGAAGCATTCTCTTCTTGAGCAATTTGCTCGAGAGTAACTTTGATGTAACCGTCGTCATCGATGTAACTAATGAGCATGCTCGCGTAGTAAGCCTCTTCATCATTAAAGCCGAAGAGTTGCATTTGCCACATCAAGTGATCATACAGACTTTCAGTCGTCGTGATCACATTCTCATAGTTCATGATCTCTTCAGAACCAGAAGCCATGCTTTGCGATGGCTTGTACTGAGCGTCGATATAGTTTTCCCAATCGAACTCATCTTGCTTCTGTGGATCGTGATCTTGCTGAGCTTCAGATGCCGAAGCTTCGACTTGATTTGCTTCGCCTTCGTTAACTTCGCCAGGGCCTTCAGGGGTCTCCTCTAAAACCGGATTCTCTTCGAGCTCTTTGCGAACTGCAGTTTCAAGTTCCATTCTCGAAAGTTGGAGGAGCTTAATTGCCTGCTGAAGCTGCGGAGTCATCCGTAGCGTCTGCGACAGGTTCATACTTTGTTTTAAGCCTTGAGCCATCTTCTCTCCTCCTGGAGCGAATTACGTTTCTATCTTAGAGCTTAAAGTTTTCACCTAGGTAAAACTTACGAGCTAATTCATTATTTGCAACTTCGTCTGCGCTTCCCGTTACCTGGATTTTTCCATCTTTGAGGATGTAGGCATAATCACAGATACCAAGAGTCTCGCGAACGTTGTGGTCAGTAATTAAAATTCCAATGCCACGCGCTTTTAGTCCGCGAATAATTCCTTGAATGTCTGCCACTGCGATCGGGTCAATACCGGCAAATGGCTCATCGAGCAAAATAAATTTAGGGTCACCAGCAAGTGCTCGTGCAATTTCAACACGTCGTCTCTCACCACCTGAAAGTGCGTATCCATAACTGTCGCGAATGTGCGTGATTGAAAAATCCTCGAGCAGCATTTCAAGTTTCTCAGTTTTCGCTGTTCCAGAAATTCCGTGTGCCTCTAAGGCAACCAATACATTCTCCCGGACTGTGAGTCTGCGAAATACGCTTGCTTCTTGAGGTAAGTAGCTTAAGCCCACTCGTGCACGTTGGAACATTGGCATTTGTGCGATCGATTTACCATCGAGCTCGATGTCGCCTGAATCGGGATTAACCAATCCGACAACCATATAGAAGCTCGTAGTTTTACCCGCACCATTGGGACCCAGGAGTCCAACGATTTGCCCAGCTTCAATCTCAAAGCTAACGCCATCGACCACTTTTCGTGATTTGAAAGCTTTTGCGAGTTTGACTGCCTTGAGGCGAACTGGGGCTGCCATTAAGGTTTCTTCTCCGCTTTAGTTTCTAGGCTTCTCGAATCAATTCGTGCGCGAGCGTTCGACACCTGAACTTTTCTTCCGCCTTCAGAAAGAATTATTTCGTCGCCGACCAACTCATCACCACTCTGCACGACACGTGGTGAACCTTTGAAAATATACTTTTCTTCATCTAAGAACACTGCGACTTTATCAGCCGTCGCGTACTTATCAACGTCAGTCACTTTTACTCCGCCATCCACAACAACCGAATTGATGTGATCACCGGCGTAACTGAACACGGCTTCGGGGCCAGTAATGCGAAGAGATTCAATATCAATGATCGCGCCGCCGTAGAAGCGACCTTTTTTAGTTTTCCCGCTGAACTCAGCTTTCGCAGACGAAATCATTGCTGACTTCCCAGCCTTAACTGTTTTTCTGGCTCGGACGTCTTCGTTAATAATGATTTCGTTTGTTGCGAGGTTAGCGAAAAGATTTTTACCGGTGAGCGTGAAGCGAGATCCATCTGGCTCTCTGGGGCCGTCCATCTCAATCGCGTGCGGAGTTTCAAGTAAACGTTTCTCAGACTGGTAAGACATCGCTTCAGTTCTAAACGTGTAGCCATTTGAAGATCGCATTAAAACGTTTCCGATAATTCGGATATCGTTTTTTACTGTATCAACAAATCCGCGCTCGCCCGTCACTGTGTACACCACTTCATTTTCACCAAAGAATTTTATTTCAACTTGCTCAATTGTCCACGACGCATTTTCTTTTGGACGGAGAGCTTTCTCTGCCCAGAGTTCCCACTCTTTTCCGCTCGTCTTTGCTTCAACCAAGTGAACATCTTGCATCACTTGGCCAGTCTGACCTTCAGCTGGACCATTGGCTGCTTCAATTTTTGCAGCACGATCAGCTTCAGGCGACGTACCCAGTTCACCGGGCGCAAGGATCACGATCTCCACAACAAGAATCGCAAATAACAGCATTAAAATTGCGGAGTTTCGCTTGGTCACGAGAGCATTTTCCTTACTCAAAAAGGTTATCATAATTGTTGGCACAGTATTAGCAGAAACAAGATGTCTATTGAAAGCCGGACTGGTCTAGCTAGACGTCAAAAACGTTAAGATAATAAAAAGCACTGCCGATATAAACTTGTGGCACATGAGTGGTTTGTCTATTCAGAAAATATTGTGACGGGTCCGTTTACCACGGAACAAGTCGACCAATGCGTGACAGCGGGCATTTGGAACGACGCGTGCTTTATTTGGTGGAAGGGTCAACGCGAGTGGATGCCAATCACTTCTTGGCGCGAGCAGCTAGAAAAAATCGTCAAGACCGAATCTGAAAAGTCGC
>JAYSYM010000402.1:0-4250 GCA_043727635.1 Bdellovibrionales bacterium
AGTTTCGATTTCTTTGTCAGTAAGATCCATGGCTGTTATTTGGTCGACTGAAAGTTGGCATTCGGCATTTGCCTTCGGGCGATCAGCGCCCGCAGACGCAGCCTTGGCTTCCTCTTTTGGCAAAATATCTGCGTAGAACCGCTCAATAGAATTGCCAACCTGAGGATCGCGCGAGTTGAAGGAGCTGTCGTCAGAGAAATCAGACATCATTGCTCTCGTGATGTCTCCGGGCACTTGCTCCTGTGCAAGTTTTTCGATGCTCTTGCCTTTAGCTAAATCAACAACGGCCGATGAGGTTTTAAGATCAAGAGTTGGGAATGCTTTACTCAACTTTTCGATTTTAGCTTTAAGCATTTGTGCGTACTTGACTCTGGCTTGCGGAAGCTCACTTCGTGTCTTTGCTCTTCCCGTCGTCGTGAGTGCATCGTCGAGCCCTACTTGGCCAAAAACTTGGAGATCTTTGTATAGTGGGTGATTGATAAAAATAGTTGCGTACTTGGCTAAAGCTTCTCGGTCTTGGCTGCTCATCTTCGGCAGAAGAGTTTGAAGAGCTGAGGCATCAATGCTTCCTAGCCGCTTAGCTTGAAGAGCTTCCTCAAGGTTCATCCACATGAAAAGTTGGTTTGTGAGATTGCGGTATTTATCAGAAAGCTTTATCTGAGAAAGTGAACCGTGGCTCGCGCGCATTCTATTTAATAATTCACGCTGACTGCTCACATCGGCTGACTCGAGTTCATCGAGTTTGGGCGAAATCTTTTCGTTGAAAACAGCTCGGCTCTCAGGAGTCGTGTCAACGCGACCTCGCTCAATATCCGAAGCTGTCGGCGAGTCACCGATGGCACCGCAAATATCGACGGCACACGATTGTTTGAGCGAAAGTGGCAACCCATCGAGAGCATCGTATTGTTTTTGAATATCAGTTCGCACAGGTCTTGCGCGAAGATCTTTTGGCTTTGCTAAAGGGTGCAGAATTTTTGGAACTGACTCTTGCTTTGGCGAAGGACAGCCAGTCAAAACAAGGGAAAAAATTGCAAAAGAATAAACTCCAAAACGACTGACAGTTTTCGGCATAACTTCCTCTTCAGCTAACGTTCAGCAATATACAGATGCGAATGCTGAGTGAGGAAGAATATCTGCATCATTAATGCCATTTTGGAGCTGGCTACGAAGCTGGCAATTAACGGTCGAATTTCAAATCGACCTTTGTGACTTCAACTTTCGATCGAACCTCTTGAGGCAGACTCAGATTGATCTGCAAAAGTACGTCGTTCTTATCGCCCTTCACAACAATCGAACGATCGGTCGAAATATTTGACGAGGCAGAAGGCGTTTTCTTTAGTTCGATGTGAGGAGTGTAGAGATCAAAGATTTTGTTTACATCGTGATCAACCGAAACTGGCTCAACTGAGGCTCGCAGAGATTGAAGCGGAATTTGCTCGTCGGAATTTAGTGAAATCGCCATGACTGCCGGAAGGTTGAATTGGAAGCCACTCTCATTTTTACAGCTAGCAACTCCGCGGCCGACCAAATTTGCGTGGTGAGGGTCAGCTTGTTTTCTCGGTTTGCCTTCCGATTCAGGGGCACGAGTCGTTCCAGATGCAATCGAAGCACTCGCATCGTTTGGCGAGAGAGCGAGTTCGAGGGTACAAGTGTAGTGACTAGTTCGAGAGGGCGCAGATAGTGCAAAAAACGAAATCAACAAGAGCTGAATCATTGAGTAGCTCCTCCAAATCCGATCATGCTCTGGTTTGTAAAAGTAATCCTTACAACTAACTTGCCTTGAGGTGTTGTTTCTTGCACCAAAACTAAAACGAGTGGCGATTGATTTAAGAGCGTATCACTCACATAACAAAGCATGAGCCAACGTAAAGAAACTCGAATTTTAAAACTGAAGCGGAACTGCTGGAAGATCGAGCGCTCTAACCGCGTTGGTGTGTTAATCGATGCCCGCAATTACTATCGGGCACTCTACGAGACATTTTTACTCGCTGAAAAACAGATTTTAATTCTCGGCTGGGATACAGATAGTCGCGTTAAATTGCTCCAGGACGATCCAAATTGTCCACCTTTTGGCGAGTTTTTGTCACAACTTCTAAAACAAAAACCCAACTTAAAGATTCATATCCTCTCTTGGGATTATGCCTTCATTTACGCCTTTGAGCGCGAGGCCCTTCCAAAGTTCAAATTCGAAATGATCGGTGATTCAAGGCTTGAGTTCATTCTCGACAACAATCATCCGCTCGGCGCAAGCCAACATCAAAAGATTGTAGTCATTGATGATCAAATTGCTTTCTCGGGAGGACTCGACATCACCGGTCGTCGATGGGATACGCAAGAACATAAAGGTGTCGATGAGCGCCGAACCGATCCCAGCGGATCAACCTACGCTCCATTTCATGATGTTCAAGTCGCAGTGACGGGAGACTCAGCAAAGTCTTTAGGTGATATTGCTCGTGAGCGTTGGAGAATTGCTACTGGTCTGAATCTTCAACGACCGGCTTCTCAAAATTCAATTTGGACCAACGTTGCTAATATAGAATTCGAGAAAGTAGATGTAGGGATCTCTCGTACGCTTCCTCTGTATCAGGGGAGAAGGCCTGTTTACGAAGTGGAAAGACTTTTCCAAGATATGATAGCTGCGAGCCGGCACTGCATTTACATCGAGAACCAATATTTCACTAGCGACGAAATCGCGAAATGCTTAGCTAAGCGACTTGAAGAACCACATGGGCCAGAAATTGTTTTGATACTTCCTTGCGATAACAGCGGTTGGCTTGAAGAAAACACTATGGGAATCTTGCGTGCGCGAGCTCTGCGCCGACTTCATCAGGCTGATCGATTCAAACGACTGAGAGTATTGCATCCGATCGTGCCTCAGCTTCCCGATGATAAGTATATTCAAGTGCATTCGAAAGTAATGATCGTTGACGATTTGATTCTACGAATTGGCTCTGCGAACCTGAGTCAGCGATCAATGGGCTTTGATTCTGAATGCGACATCACAATTGCAGCTGATTCGAACCAAAACAATTCCGGGGTCATCCAAACTATTCGTCAGCTTCGGGCGACGTTGCTCGGGGAGCATCTAGATGTGGCACCTGAGATAGTCGAAAAAACCTTGCGCGAAACCAATTCACTTACGGTGACAGTTGATCGTCTTCGAGGTCGTGAACGCACACTCGTTGACCTTGACTGGGAAGTCCCGGAGTGGGTAGATCGTCTTCTTCCTGAAAGTGAACTTATCGATCCGCCGCGCCCTTATCGCCCGTGGAAGATGATCCGAAAGTGGATGACAGCACATGGTTAGTTGGCCTCTTAAGATGAGTTTAGTTTGGCTTCTCATCTCCTCACTTTGCATTGAAACAGAAGCAGCGCCAGCCATCATCAATCCAGATGATTATCGTCATCTTTGCGGCAAGGTTTACCTAGAGAAGAAGGAGAAGAAAAAAATTGATTTGAAGGAAATGGAAAGTCGACTTGTTTGCGGCGATTCAAATTCTGATCAGATCGGCAGCGCTTGGGCCACTATTCCAGCCAATCAAGCTGCTTTCTTTTTAAGTTCATTTTTGCAATCGCGCGCTTACCACAAGCCTCAAATGGATATTGTCGCAGGCAATTTGTATGTCCGACTTGGCCCTAAATTTCGTGCAGGCGCCTTTACGCTAAAAGATCAGCCTCCCGATTGGCAAATTCCGAATCGGCGTTACGTGCGTGGACGATTGCTCGATCCAAGCTTGCTCGATGAGCTTGAGGGTTGGGGAGAGTATCAACTAAAGATGAACGGATACGCTTGTGGCGAAGCATCCGTGCTCTCTGATCCGAACTCAGGCGAAATCGAAGTTCGACTTGTTCCCAACGATCGCTTGCGAATCAAACAAGTTATCGACGAGAGCGCTACTGGTTTGCACGGCGGCGTGATGGATCGATACAACGCTTTTGTAATGGGAGATTACTACAACCAGCGCATGGTTGATCTTACTCAGCGGCGTATTTCTGAAGAAGGTGTTGTCAGTTCGATCGACTTTAAAGCTCGTTGTGAAAAAGACGGAGTGGTTTTACTTCGGCGAATTGATTTGGGTCCATCGCGACAGCTTCGTATCGGAGTTGGTGGATCTACCGACGAAGGCCCACGCGTTCGCCTGAATGTACGGCAAACACGTGTTGGCTCGTCAGCTTCGACTGCGCAGGCCAATCTTGATATGTCATTCGAGAAACAAGTCGCTAGCGTTTCGATGCGTTGGTATTACTCC
>JAYSYM010000403.1:0-1285 GCA_043727635.1 Bdellovibrionales bacterium
CAATGAATCGGAGATTCAGCGCCACAAGGCTCATGATCGTGAGCTTTCAACTCGAGGCGATTTAGGTGACAAATTCGATAATCGCCTGGGTGAACTGCAAAAAGACAATAAAGAAAAAATGCTCGATGCCCGTAACATGCATGATCGCATGCGCCTTGAGAAAGATCAGCGAATCAAAGGGCTTAAAACAAAAAACACGAGTGATCTGGCACGAGTCCGATCCCAAGCGGAAACCTCGCTTCTCACTCAAGATAAGGCATTTCAAAATATTTTAAGCCAAGACAAAGTCGATTTTAGGTCGGAGCTTGATAAGAGCCGCGAGGGCTACCGCGAGGCCGTTCAAGAACAAGATATTGATCACCTAGAGAGTCAGGATTCAATAAAGTCCGAACTCGGTGATCGCTTTAACACCACGGTGGGTGGACTGCAGGGCAGCGTTCAGGAGCTCAAAAGCGAAGCGGTATCAGATCGAGTAAAGATGGAAAGACAAAGTAATTCCGAGAAAAAAAATATTATTCACGATTTCTCATTAGCAATTGAAGATGTTGAGCAGCAAAAACAAGGTCTTTCTTATGCAATCAACGCGGAAAAGGCACGCGACATTGGTAAGCTCAACAAAACCAATAGCGAACTCTTACGTCGCAACAACGAGTACCATTTAGATAAGACCGCGCAGACAGATAGTGCGCATCGTGCGGAGTCGCTGCAGTCCAAAACCAAACTTCAAAATGATGTCAAAGCGGTAAAGCAAAGAGATGCACAACACTTTGAGACTTACAGGTCTTTTGCCGAAGTTGATAAAGAGCGACTCAAAGAGAACTTTGATCAGGCCAGAATAGAATTAAAAGATAGCCATAATAAAAGCTTGCGGGATTTACGCAGTTCGAATCAACAAGATCGTGATCAAATCCTGAATTTTTTTGAGCAGCGAAGTCACGAAATTGATGCGCAACACCAGGATGAAAAATCCAAGGTGCAAGTCTCTCATTTACAGGAGCTTGCCAAAGTAAAACTTGATTACGAAAAGCAACTTCGAAGCCAACAGAAAATGGGCGAGACCACGACCGAACAGCGCGAAGGATACTATAAACAAATTTTGATGAATACCGAGGTCAAATACAAACAACGGATTGAAACCCTTGAAAAGGGTCATCAGGAAGACATGGCGAAACTTCAGGTGCGACACCAGTTAGACCTTGAACGTGTATACAAGAAATCGACTCCGATAACCACTAAGACTTAACTTAAATCTGTTTATAAATCTAAAACTCGTCGAAAATTTTTA
>JAYSYM010000404.1:0-1282 GCA_043727635.1 Bdellovibrionales bacterium
AAACGTCGATGATCGTCAGCGCCTCGATTTATTCTTGAGTCAGATCGATGAGCCCGAGGAAAAAATTAATTACGTCTGTTCTTTAATGGTTCACGATGCCGAGGCTCAGCAGCGTCTTCTTGAGGTGGATGATATAAATGTTCGCCTCGAGCTGCTTTCTACTTACATTGAGGGTCGCGAAAAGAAAACGCCTGTTCAGCCAACAATTTCTATTTGAGTTTCTGCTTCGCTATCGCTAGGAGGGGATTCTCAGGCCAGTCATGCTTTGGATAACGTGCTCGCAGTTCTTTGCGAACCTCCTGATAGCTCGAAGTCCAGAAGCCTTTTAAGTCGGATGTAATTTGAACCGGGCGATAGTTTGGGCCGAGTAGTTGCACTCGAATCTTTACTTTCCCATTTGCGATGCTTGGTGAGTCCATCCAACCAAAAAACTCTTGGAGCCTTGCTTGGATAGTCGGCTGACCTTGCGTGCTGTAATCAACCTTTACAAAACGACCGGATGGAATAGTGAAGCCGTCTGGAATCTGCGCGTTCAAAACTTTTTGCTGCTCGCTTGAAAGTTTCATATTCAGGTAAGGAGTGAGGTCCTTTTTAAGTGATTCGCTCAGTGATTTTTCGCCCATCATGAATGATTCAGCTACTGAATTTTTGAAATGTTCGTCAATTGCGGGCCAGTCAAGTCCACTTAAATGCAATTTCGCAAATGCGGTTCGTTCGAGCCAGCGGCTTGCGCCTTCTTGTTCACTAAAAAATTTGTCCCACTGCCTAACGAAAAGTTGCGGTAACATCGATGCTGCTTCGTCTGCAGTTGCTCCGCGGCGCTTTGGAGCTTCGAGCGGAAGTTCCTCGAGCGCAGAAAACTCCTCAGTCACAAGTTGACCAGTTTCAGAATCGACATCGGTGCGCTGAATTCGTTTTACTGAATTTTTAAAATTTGATCGTATACGATCGATTGAGATGGGACTAGCTTTCGTGATCGTCAGCTCGTTTGATCCGCGAGGAGCAGTGGCATCAAGGCAGATAAAGTGCGAAGCATTCTTTGCTAAACTCGACTCATGTAGCCGCACGCCTTCACCAGATATTAGTTTTGCGCGTGGCTCACCTTTTTTGCGCCTCCATGCTAATCGATCACTGAAGCCTGCAAGTAGAATCTCCTCAAGGCATTCTTCGAGTGACAACCGGCTCGGTTTAGATTCCGAACTTGCGAGCTGCTGGTATTGCTTAACTGCGCGCTTAAAAAACTCAGGCGTATCTTGTCTCTCGAGCGAATAGATACGAGCAA
>JAYSYM010000405.1:0-4241 GCA_043727635.1 Bdellovibrionales bacterium
GCATTTGTTTTCTTACGAGCGACAGATTATTTCTCTCTTTTGATTCAGCGTACGACTGCAGGCAAAGGTGCTACCGCTACTCAAGCAGCGGGACCTGAAGCTGCGAAGCAAGAGTTCTTACGAACTGTTGAGTTCTTTGCGAACAATCCGGCTCAGTACAACGCTGAGATGAAGGCAAAACTTTTCGAACAGTTCCAAGGTTTATTCCCAAAAGGACCTGAAGATTTGAAAGTTTATCGCCAAGAAGTTGGAAACGCTTTCTTGTGTCAGCTTTCTTTGAACGAAGACGCTTTGAACACAGCTAAACAGAAGAAGAAAGTTCGCTCGCAACCTACTGAGCAGTGCACGAAGTTGCCAGGTACATTCTTTGGTCGTCCGCAGCTAATCCCTGCAGAGATCTTTGCTAATCACGACAAGATGCTAGATCTTATCGTAAATGGTGATAAGGCCGCACCGAAACAAAAAGACCTTCAGGCTGTTGTTGAACAACAACGCCAGCGCGTAGCTGTAGTACAAAAGATTTTTGAGTAGATCGGCAAGCGAAAGCGCGCAGTTCTTGAAAGGCTCTCCTTAATATAGGAGGGCCGTTTCTTTTTTGCCTCTATACAACGCGTATAGTTGAGAAAGGCTACGGCCTACCTGGTCGATGGGCTAGCCCCTAGTCGAAAAATTGAATCAAAACAATACCGACCAAACTTTTTGCACTGGCCTTAGTCTAGTAAGTATTCGTTACGCTTAAGATCTATTAAATCATTCCCGAAATGACATATGAGAACTAACGAAAGAAATTTATGGAAACATCTGTAAGAAAATTCTTAGTAGGTAAAATTGCACTGTTGATGTTCGCATCAGTATTTGTAAGTGGATGCGCGACTACACGCGTGGGTATGTTTACTAACCCTCCTGGCGCACAAGTTTTTGCAAAACCAGTTGGCGGCAGATATGTCTCTCTCGGTGAAACTCCACTTACCGTAAGTGCAGACAAAATCGAAAAAGAATATGGTGGTTCAGGCCCGGTGCTTATTGAGTTCCGCAAAGAAGGATTTCAGAAGAGCAACACTCTTATTACTGAGCTTTCATCGCAAGACTTAAATATTACGACGGAGTTAGTGCCGCAGGTTGGTCTTGAAGATCTTCAGCGCATTAACGCCATCATCGAAACAATGTTCGAATGTCAGCGCTTAGTAAAAGTAGGTCGCTACGACGAAGCAATGACTCGTTTAAAACAGTTAGAAAAAGAGGCTCCGCAGATCTCTATTACATATGAGATGCAAGGCGGGATCTATTATCTTCAGAAGAAGTATCCGGATTCACTTGATGCTTACCGCTTATCGATTCGCTACAACCCGCGAAACGCTGAAGCATTGAGAATGCGCGATATGCTTGAAAAGAAATTTGGTATTGATCGACTTCCTACAGCTTTAGAACCTTCGGTGTTACCACAAGTAGCGCCGCCAACTGAGGGCAGCCAAGGGCAATAACGATGAAAACTTTTCTGCTGACTTTAACATTACTAGTTTCTTTCTTCGGGACGGCAAACGCCCTCGAAGAAGATACTATTTTGAAGCAGAGAGACTACAACTCGCTCGACTTCCAAAAAGTTGTTATGGAGCAAAATCTCCGTACAAAACTTCAGGCAGTTGTGGGCCCAATGTTCCAAGCAACAAAATACGAGCTCGATGTTTCAATCAACTACAAGATCTTCAAAGGCAATCGCAGAGCTGCCGGTAACGAAATCGAACTCGATAAGTACGGAGTTGTTGCACCAACTATTAGTCAGGAAGCTCTTCAAACTGACCTTGTGAGCAACATTGGCTGGATCAATGTGAAGTTAATCGCTTACGATCATATTTCAGAAGACAAAGTCGCAATGTTTGAAGACGTCGCAAAAAAAGTTGTCGACATGGTTCCAGCATGGAGAGTTCGCGTTCAGACCGTGAATACTCCGGCTGCAGCTGCACCTGCCCCGAGTGTCACCGTAACTAAAACTCTAGCGCCATACTTCGTAGGATTCTTCTTTGCTTCAGTTTTCTTAGTATCAATTTTATTCTTCTTCTTTAAGCAACTACAGTATCGACGCCCAGAGGGTAAACAGGAGACTCACGTGCATCATCATGCGCACGCGGCTCCGCCACAACAACAGCAAGCTCAGCCTTTTGCTCAACAGTCTGCTCCTCAGCACGAACCAAAAGATGTAAGCAGCGATGCGACTCTTATATTCGAAGCTGAGTTTAGAGAAATCGAGCCTGAAGTTGAGAAGCCAAAGTTTTCAAAGAGTTCTGCTTTGCCAACTCATGCAGTTAACAACGTATTTGAACTTCTTGAAACGAGCACGTCGGTAAGTGAAAAGAAAATTTTCGATTCACTAGCTAAGACTGGGAACGCTGACGCTCTACGCGAAGCTGCTACGGCACACTTCCCATCTGAACTGATGTTCAACTTATCACCCGAAATTTTAACTGCAGCACTTGATATGATGCCTTTAGATGATCGCTTGGGTTTGATCTTGTGTTCAGATGCTGCTGATAGCTCAGTTTTAGTTAACTGTTTAAATGCTAAGGCACGAGCCTACATGGAACTCGAACTTGAGAAGAATCAAGCCAATGCGACAGTAAAACTCGAGATGAGAAGAAACGCTGCTCGATATCGCAAGAATTTCGCTGATTCAGTTCGACAACTTTTGAAATCTAATTCCGAATTTGCTCGCCTCGCATTACCTCAACTAGAAGAGTGGCTTCAGAGAAAATCCGCGGGAGTTAGGGATGTTAGCTAGACTTCTTTTTCTAGCTCTTCTAATCATTCCATCGTTGAGCCATGCGGACGAATCTCAACTTCACGTCAGAATGGGTTTAGTACAAGGCGCCTACACTGGGCCTGAAGATGGTCAATTTCAAATCCCAACAGCGCTCGATGTTGAGTATGAAATTTTCAAATCAAATAAGCGCGCACTCGTCTTTCGATCAATCATCGCGATGGAATTGGAAACTTCGAAGCCGTTCTACACGTATTGGGGCTCGGGTTATCGATTCTACTTTGGCTCTAAAGGGATGCAGGTCGATGCAACTGATGACAACATCAATATCACCGCTGTTCCGAAGTGGCGTTATTACTGGGGCTTCGATGCCGGTATTTCGCAGGCGATCATTCGAAGCCTCGGAAAAGTCCTCCAAGTTACAAGCACTATGCTCGACATCGGCGCTAACGTTGGAGCCACTTATCAAATTGATCGACGACTTGCGCTAGAGCTTCATCTTGGCGTGACCACAGGCCAAGGCTTTTCATCTGTTTCAGTAATTGGTTATTCAGTGCGGGCTCTTGGCGGCGTCGTTTATCACTTTTAGCTCGAGGAATGTATGAACTTTGTAAAGCCTGACACTACTTTTCGCCAAGCTATCGACGACTTAATTCTTTTTAGTCGGTTCTATCCGATTCGATCACCACAAATGCTTGTGCTTCATAAAGCAGTGACGCATCCCTTTTTGAAAGAGGGAATGGCTCTTGTGCTTGAAGGCGTGCTGGACGAAAAATGTTTGCACCGTGTGCTGCGCAATCGGATGGAGTCTTATCATCGCGAAAAATCTCACCGCATTGATCAACTAAAGCTCGCGTGCCACGGCATTTTGGTTTCAACATTACTTGTTGTGTTCTTCTGTGCGCTTAACGGTAGCTATGCAGCGGCCGGTTGGACCCTGCTAATTTCGACATTTATTACATCGGCATTGCTTGCGCCTATTGGCCTATTCCTTAAAAAGAAAGCACTTCGTGAGCGAGCGATGAATGAGGCTGTAGTGCTCGGTCTGCACTTAGTCAGCACGAAAACGAACGCAATCGTGGTTTCTGAGGAATTGAATTCATTCTTAGCTCTTGATCAGCGCATTCCATGGGTTGCCATTGCACTCACTACAGGTAAGAAAGCAGCATAAATGAAAGCGGGAACTTTTGTTGCCACTCTCATCGCGGTTGGGTTGATTGCTTATCAGCACCAGCCATCTCTTTTAATCGGCGCGCAGCGCACCCCTGCCCAGATTTTTCCATCGGCACTGGAACTCAAGGTGCACTTGCTGACTTATTCACAATTCGCAACGGTCGCTGCTGTCAATTCATCAAATAAAACCATCGAACTTCAAATTCCGGTTGATTCACTCTTCTTTAAAAACTCGAGTTCGCTTAGCCCTGAAGCAGATCGCCAGTTCTCTGAATTAGTGAAGTACCTAAACTCGCTTGATGACACATCTACTTTT
>JAYSYM010000406.1:0-4227 GCA_043727635.1 Bdellovibrionales bacterium
TTGTCCTCGAGCAATGTTTTCTCCTGCGGTGGTGTACGTAGCGCCAGCCTTGCGAAGTCGACCAGACATTCCCACTCCATTTAAAGAAGTGTGTGAGAAATATCCTCGTTGGCTCATATCAACCGCATGAGAACGGGCAGCGGCAGATAACTTTTCATCCATTATCAAGCGAGGAAGTTTTCGTTCTTCGCGTTCGATATTAATAAGTGCAAGAACTCTGTAAGCCGATGTAGTGATTGCGCTTGCTTGTGGGATGAAAAGTAAAAAGCTAAGAAAAAAAGAAATAATCCGCATCAGAGATGTCGTCCTTTGTTGATGTTTGCGAAATTTGGAACCAAAAAATTTATAGGCTGAGTTTTGCGCGCACAGAAATCTCGATCAACATCACAAATGTTAAAATCGGTGAGAGCGCTGTGTTTAGTTCTGAAGCAGTTACGTGGGATTAAGGTCTAGATTCTTGTTGGCAAATATCGCAATCTTTTTCGGATCGATCCTAAAAACCGCTGGGGTGGTGGATGTGATGTCACCATCAGTATCAAGCTGCATGGGTCTTTTTGTCTTAATTGTAATTCGCTTAGCAGTTAACTTTCGAAGCCCTGGCTTGTCATGACTACGTCCGTGAATGAGCGATGGAATAGCTCGGAAACCTTGCCACCAAGTTTTTACTTCTGTGCTAAGCAAATCGAGTCGCGAGTCGTTGATCGTTGCGCTGTCTGAAATTACAAGTCCAGCGCCATAGTGTCGACCGTTACAAACCGTGATCTGCATTGTTTTCACTTTATGAACTTCGTTATCGCAGGTAATTTCGGCAGAGAATGAGCGCACGCGATGCAAAAGACGAAAAGCGAGAATTACGTAAGCAAAAACTCCCCATCGCTTTTTCAAATCACCGGGGAGCGTTTTGTTTACTTTCACGCTTAGGCCAAGCCCTGCGACGTTAAAAAACGGAACATCGTTTACATAAGCAACGTCAATGGGAACAAGATTTCCATTTTCGATCACATCGACGGCTTCTTTAAGATTGAGAGGTACGCCAATGTTGCGTGCAAGATTGTTAGCAGTTCCGAGCGGGAGGATACCAAAAGGCTTTTTTGCTTTAAGTGCGCCTTCCAGACAAAGGCGAATTGTTCCGTCGCCACCGCCGGCGACGATGAGGTCCGAGTCTTTTTCATGCTGCGCAATGATTTTTGTATAATCACCGCCTGAAGTGTCGGGGGCCGTAACTGTGAATCCGCGCTTAGTTAATTCATCTCTGGCTTCAGACGCCTGAGCCTCACCATTTCGAGCTTTTGAATTGATAATCAACAACACACGTTTCATTTGTTGCGCTCCTTGGGTCAAAGTATGCCAAAAGCTTTATTTGGCCAAGCTCGTGAGACATGTTTGAATAAAACAATGAGAACTATAGTCCATTGTTCGGACCTGCACTTCGGCAAAACAGATCCGAGTGTGGTAGAACGCCTCAAAAACAAGATTTTGGAAGTTAGTCCGGATGTTGTGATCGTCTCGGGTGACCTTACCCAGCGTGCCCGTATGCATGAATTTAGTCAGGCGCGAGCATTTCTACTACAGCTTGGCGTACCGCGCGTTGTGATCCCCGGAAATCACGACATTGCTCTCTACAACATCTTCTCGAGAATGTTCACTCCGTTTAAGCATTATCAAAATTGGGTGAGCGAGCATACTCACGCGAGCTATCAAGACGACGAAATCAGCATCGCAGCTATCAACACGGCCCACGGTTGGACTTTTAATGCTGGTCGCTTAAGAAGTGAAGCTCTAGAACGAGTGGGTAAACAGTGGACGAGTCTGAAGCCAGATGTGCTCCGAATTTTAGTTTCGCACCATCCTCTTGATCTTGATTCTCCAAAAAGAAAGTTTGCATGGGGACAAGACAGTCACGTCGCTGCTCACCGAGCCTGGCTTTGTAAACCCGATGTACTGTGCTCCGGCCACCTCCACGGAATGGCCGCGTACATTCAAAAAGGTTGTGTTCAGATTGCTGCGGGAACAGCTACTTCTACGAGGCTGCGTGAGGAGGCTAACTCCTTTAATATTATCTGCGCTGAAGCAAAAAAAGTTTCGGTGAAAACATTTGTTTGGAATGGTGATAGTTTCGAAGTTCTACCAGAGAAGAATTTTGAAAAGTCTGAAAAGGGTTGGACAGCTAAAAGCAGCTAAAAGCGACGACCGTAAAAAAGTTTTGCCAGAAACAGCGTCGAATCTACTTTCAAAGACTTAGTGTCGTAACTTGAGCTATCAGCTGCGACTGTCACTCCGCCGTAATTTGATTTTCCGTTGTACAGAAGTGCTAAGTCACCGTCGATTTTTGTGGCGGGTCTCGTCTGACTGTAGCCAAGTGAAGGACCAGTGACTTGCGTTCTTACCAAGCCCAACCCAGCAAGAAATTGCCCAGCGAAGAAAAAGCTCTCGCTAAAGTTGTATTGGTAACCAAATCCGGCCTTCGCAATCAAGCTTGAGAACCTAAGGCTTGTCGCTCCTGCGTCTGACCCGTAACTAGATTGAACGGTTGACGGAATAATTGCAGTGTTCTGTACAAAAGTTTCTCTTCGAACTTGTGCGCCGACTAACAGCGAACCACCGGACTTAATTTGACGTTCTTCTTGTGAGTGGATCGCTCTCAGCGAATATCTCTTGGGACGAATAGCAATCGTGAGATTCGCTCCAGTGCTTCGCGAAAAAAGCTCAGGATACCGAATAAAGGGCTGATTCGAAGTCCACGAAGGGTCAACAGCTCCTGATTTTTCAACGTAGAAGCCCTTAAATTCTGAGAAGTTTGCTCGAAGCATCCAGGCGCGTTTGATTGCCGAGACACGAAGGTCAGTGTAGTCAGATGAACCTTTTTTAATTCGTTCCTCTGTAGTTTGATCTAAACTGAAACCAGCGCCGAGCGTAATGTATCGCGCGTGCGAAACGCTAAAAGCCAAATTCGCTCGAGTGCTCGGATCAAACTGGAGCTTTGAGCCAGAATCTTTACCCTCAATTTTAAAGTTATAAGTCGGAATTTCAATGCCGGCAGTGATATGCCAGGGATTAGTATCGGATTCAGCCGTTGAGATATGCCCACCTTCAGCAATGGCCTGCGACGACAATAGCAAGAGAACACCGACTAACCGTTTTTGCATGAGCCAATGTTACTCAAATGTGCTGAGCGAGTGCAAGCTCCTCGACAAAAAATTCATCGCCCGGTCAAGCGATCCTGCGGCGTCTTTAGTATTCTTTTAGGCCGCAGAAAAGGATTCGGGAGGATCACATGGCTCGTAGTATTTGGACTGGTGCAATTAGTTTTGGTTTGATCAATATTCCAATTCAAATCTTTAGCGCAAAGGAAGCCGAGAGCTTGAGCTTTCGAATGCTCGATAAGCGTGATAATTCACCGATCGGCTATAAACAAATTAACAAAAGCACTGGTAAAGAAGTTGATCGCAAATATATCGTAAAAGGATTCGAGTACGAACCGAATCAGTACGTCATCCTCGATGAAGAAGATTTTGAAGCAGCGAATCCTAAACAAACTAAAACTGTAGATATCGAGGATTTTGTTGAGTTTGAAGACCTCGATCCTTTGCTTTTTGAAAAACCTTATTATCTTGTCCCAGCGAAGAACGGTGAAAAAGGTTATGTTTTGCTTAGAAAAGTTTTGCAAAAAACTAAGAAGGCTGCCGTTGCGCGCTTTGTTCTTCGGAAGAAACAACACCTGGTAGCGATCATGGCCCGTGGCGATTATTTGATTCTTGAGATGCTTCGCTACGCTCAAGAAGTTCGCGAGGTTGACCAAGCGAAGTTTCTAGAAGATATAGATTTTGGCAAAGTGAAAATTTCTGAGAGAGAAATTCACATGGCTGAGAATCTTGTCGACGGTATGACAACAGAATGGGATCCAGACAAGTATCATGACACCTACAATGATGACTTACTTAAGCGCATCGAAGCAAAAGTCAAAACGGGAGATATTGAAGAGGCCCCTGAGATTGATGAAGTCAAACCGACGAACACAAACATCGTTGATCTTATGCCACTGCTTGAAAAAAGTTTGGCCGCAGCAAAACGTCCTGTAAAGAAAACCGCTAAGAAGAAAGTTAGTAGTAGTAAGGCCAAGGCGCGACATCATGGAGCGCATGCATGAGCCTTCGCTCAGAGAAGAGCAGTCTAAAGATTTATAATGAGAAGCGAAACTTTCGCAAAACGAAAGAGCCAAAGGGAGTC
>JAYSYM010000407.1:0-1276 GCA_043727635.1 Bdellovibrionales bacterium
GCCACAAAAGGAAGTGTGCGAAGAATTTGGCGGAGTATTAACAGCGTCTTAGTCATTTCTGAATTCGTCCTTAATCTGAGAAAAAATCTAACCGAAAATCTGACTGGGAATTCGAACGAGCAATCTTACTTCAACTGCTCAACACGTTCGGCTGGCGAGATGATATCTGTGAGACGAACGCCGAACTTCTCGTTGACGACGACAGCTTCGCCGCGAGCGACGAGTTTATCGTTTACGAGAACTTCCATCGGCTCACCGGCAAGCTTTGAAAGCTCGATGACCGATCCTTGACCGAGATTCAAAAGGTCACTGACCAACATTTTCGTGCGGCCAAGCTCGACCGTGACTCGAAGTGGAATATCGAGAATCAAATCTAGATTGCGCTCTCGCTTTTGTGCTTCGCCGGCTGCTTTGCCTCTCGCCTCATCAGACCCACTGTCTGCGTGCTCGAGAATGCTGGCGATATTGTTTTTATCGTCTGCCATGTCTGACCCCTATTCCTTCGTGATTTTTTTTGTGACCTGAACCGCAACCGATCCATGGTTAATTCCGTAAAAGCCTTTGTATTTTTTAACGCCTTCGACCTGAACATCGAACTCACCGTTCGCATCTTGATCGAGAGAAATCACATCGCCTGGCTTCATATTCATGAGCTCTTGAAGAGTGATTTCGGTGTAGCCAAGGTCGACACGCATATCGACTTCTGTTTCCATGAGCTGCTCTTGAATAATGCCAGCCCAGAGTTTTTTGTCTGTTTGATCCGATTCAACCTGGAATCCGCTCGAGAGTTTCTGCTTAATCGGTTCGATCGTTGAGTAAGGAATAACGAGTGTGATTGTGCCGTTCGCGTTTTCAAGTTCGACGTCGAATGTTGATGCGATGACAACATCAGTTGGCGGGACAATACCTACGAACTGAGGATTCACTTCAGTACGAACGAAGCTACAGTCAATTTTTTCAACTGAGATCCAGGCTTGTTCGAGATCTTCGATCGCGAGTTCCACAACTTTCTTAACGATCGAAAGTTCAATCGGAGTAAAATCTTTGCCTTCAATTTTTGTGTAAGGACGATCATCGCCACCGAAGAAGCTGTCGACCAGTGCGTACGCCAGCTTACTTTCGATCACGAGTAAAGCTGATCCGCGAAGAGCGTTAAAGCGAAGAACGCTCATGCAGGTAGGCATTGGCAATGTATTGATGAATTCGCCAAATTTCAAAAAATCGGTCGATGCATGGTTGAGGGCTGCGATTTTTCTGAGAGCGCTCGACAACGAGA
>JAYSYM010000408.1:0-1276 GCA_043727635.1 Bdellovibrionales bacterium
GAGTCGTTAAAGTGACAGAACCTTTTGGCTGCTCGAGTCCGTAGGTTTTTGCATCAACACCTACAGAGTCTTGGGTTTTTTCGTCGAGAAGCGTGCTGATAAACGTTTCGACTGCGTCCTTGTCGGCAATATCATTCACTGGTGCCGTCACATGCCAAGCGCCATCAAGCTTTGCAACTTTGATATTCATCGCAGGATTCATCGAATTCGGAGAAACAGTTAAACCTTGAATTTTCGAAAGCTCGAGACCCACAAAGACATTGGCATTTTTTTCCTTTTGCTCTTCGTCTTGCTGACCTTTTTTATATTCAAAAAAGAAAATGTAGGTAACGAGTGCAACAACGATAACGCTAAAGAGAATTGAGCGATTAATTTTCTTCTTTGGCCTCGCCATTAAGCAGATCTCCTTCTAAACCAGATCACTCCGCTGCTTACAAAAAGAAGTAGCGGCATGATGAGTAAAGAGATAATTAGAATTTTGATCGCCGGCATCTGAGCAATCGTTAGCGTTGTACCTTTAGGTTGTTTTGGACGAATTGAAATAATGTCTTCGTCTTTAGCGAGAGACGCAGTCGAGTTCATCGCAAGATCTCGGTTCGCATACTTGAAATAAAGCTGATTAGAGAAAACATCGCTGTCGCCAAAGAGCACTGCCGTAAATTCTTTCGCGTCGGCTTCAGCGAACTTGCCTGTAACTGACATCGCAAGCACATGGGGGCCCGTGCTAGCTATCTCTGGCTTTTGTTTTAATTCGGCCGTCGCTACAGTCGCTTCATTCGTAGAAACCAAGTTATCAAATTTCCAGTCAGCCGGCGCGTCAGGTGCTCGCTTCAACGATGATGAAAGTAAAAACAAGCTCGGATTACCTCTCATGCTTTTCGTAATGTCGTTTTCCTGAGAATACTCGGAGCCAAGCGCTGCAACGTTACCTGCACCTGGCACCATCGCTCTCATATCCAAAACGAAATCGTTTTGATACTCGACACCAAATAACTTCATGATTTGAGCGATCTGATGCTTTTCGCCTGGGTCTGCAGCGATAAGAAAATGACCACCACGGACTGCATAGTCTTTAATAGCTTTCACTTCCGGAGGGAGGAGCTCTTGGCCGGGGCCAATGAGTGCAACAACTTCTGCGTCGTCGGGAACTTTATTGCCTTGTTGGAATAGAGTGAGCGGCTTTACTTCGTACGTTGTTTCAAGATCTTTCTTAAACTCAGAAATGGTTTCGGGCTTCTCACCGTCAAGCTCTCGCTCGGCATGGCCCTGTAGAAGG
>JAYSYM010000409.1:0-4219 GCA_043727635.1 Bdellovibrionales bacterium
CCCTATAGTTAGAGGCTGATACCTTTATCGGAAAGTTTCGTCTCAAAATGAAGTGTTTGGGCTACATCATATCGAAAGCATTAGTCATCGGCGCTGCGCTTGTAGTGTCGACGCCGGCTATCGCATCCCTGGTAAAAAAGCCAGTCCCCCGGCTAGCCAGCCGGTCAGTCCAGAAGACAGCCGTGAAAGTCAGTCAATGGCGACGACCGGCCTCTGCTCCAAAAGTTGTAACTGAGGTTGAGCTTCGTCAGCGAATTGCAAAAAATGAAAAAGATGTTCAAGCTCGCATTCTCTTAGCAGAGCTGTTTCAAAAGAAAAAAGATTATGCAGGAATGCAGGAAGCACTCAGACCTGCAAGCGACACACTCCCGCGTAAAGGAATGTTGTTGTTAGCGACTGCTTATCGAGGACAGAAGAGTTACTTAAACGAAGTGCGCGTACTTGAATTGCTTTTGGCGCAAAATCGCAAAGACTACTACTTACAAAATGCGGTGGGAGAAGCGTACGTTTCTCTCGGAAAAAATGAAGAAGCGATTGATAAGTTTCAAGAGACTCGGAAATTGAATAATCGTTACTTGCCGTCTTACAAAAATCTTTTAGCTTTGTATGATGCTTCTGGTGAAAAATACGAAGCACGCAACTTACTAACCGATATGGTTCGAATTTTCGGGCCGCGTTCAGAGTTTTACCATGAGTTGTGTCGTCTTTACTCCGTCGATGGATTTTTGGAAAAGTCGGCTGAAACTTGCAGACAAGCAATTGCGAAGCAACCAAGCCACGCGCCTAGCCACATGTACTATTCTCAAACGCTTTGGGATCTCGAGAAGAAAGACGATGCTTTGCGAGTTCTAAAGCAGGCTGCAAAGCAGTTCCAGAAATCAGAAGAAGTGCAAGATGCTGCTGGAGAAATGACTTACAACGTAGGTGATTTCATCAACGCGTTTAAGTTTTTTGCTCAATGTTCAAAGACACATCCGAAGTCGGCAAAATGTCAGCTCGGCTACGCGAAGTCGGCGTTTGAGCTGCAGAAGTATCAAGAAGCTCTCGATGGATTCAATGCACTCTGCAAACTTGATAACGGAAGCTTAGGCGAATTCAGAAAAGCTACCGCTACCCTTCGTCAGAAAAACGAATTCGTGTGGGTCAACAAATACGATTCAGGCCATAACCGCTGCTCAGCCATCACCGGCCCTTAAGCGACGCGACGCTTTACAAAAAGGAACCGGGTACCTTTAAAGATTGAAGAAGGTGCGGAAGGCTTTGGTTGGGTTGTTGATGACTTCAACGATCCCGCTTCGGGCTTGATTGGCGAGGGTTTGTCTGACTCCCTCAGAGGCGTCAACGCAGTCTTTGTAAGTTCCGGTGAATAGGCCGAGAGCGACTGGGTTGTCCCCTCGTAAATTTCGAATTTCAATGCTTGTGAGCTTGTGATGAGTAATTGCGTTTTGGGCGGCCAAAAATAGTCCGCTCAAAGTTTCGCATTCGACAACTAAAAGTGCTTCAGCCATTTCGGTCGTGTGAAGTGAAAAATAAGTTTCGATGATTTGCGGATTGATGGCGTCGATGATGATGCTGTCGCGCAAAGTTGAACTACCAGTCGAGCTGATGCTTGACGAAGTTTTTCGGACGACTGTCTCAAGTTGAGATTT
Organism: Bdellovibrionales bacterium; assembly: GCA_043727635.1. Lineage (GTDB taxonomy): Bacteria > Bdellovibrionota > Bdellovibrionia > Bdellovibrionales > JAMPXM01 > JAYSYM01. The sequence goes on from JAYSYM010000409.1 coordinate 1,650, forward strand.
TGCTCCGCGGACCAATAAAGTGAAAATTTTTGGACCATGGGGAGTGGCTTCTAAAATTTCTAGACCTGAATCTTGAGTCACTAAATCGAGAGCTCGATAGCCAAGTGCCAGCGAAGAAACTTCGATTACGGCGATCGCTACGTTTATGGCACTGTTTAATGTTTGCACATGGCCTCCACACCCTTCTGCCCTCGGCGAACGTCCAGAGTTTTTACACTGTCTCATAGTGGTACGTGTTGATGTCAAATCTCCACGCACTGCTCAACTTGGAATTGCTCCTGTCCGATACGTTCATCAAGGGGGAAGTATATGAAAAACTTCATCAAATCACTGTGGAAAGACGAATCAGCGCAAGGTGCTACTGAATACATCCTGTTGTTGGTTGTAGTTGTCGGTTTAGCGCTCATGTTCAAAGGCCAAATCATGACTCAAGTAAAAGAGCTGCTCGCAAAACTCGGCGACGGACTCGGTCAATTTAAAGTCGAGTAGTTTTTAAAATAATTCAATGGAGGGAGGACGGCAATGACTACAGAACTCGTGCTTTTACTTAGCATGTTTGTGTTCATCGTCCTCGGTGGCTTCACCGGTGATGGCGGTCCGCGAAATACTTTTAAGCAATCAGGTCCAAAATTGGCTGCTCGACTCGAGCGCGATCTTGCGACTGGTAGTGGCTTCAACGCTAAAGACGGAAAATCCAATGAGTGGAAAGTGCCAAAAGCTAAAGTTGAGACAGGAGAGTTGAAGTGAGTTCAACTTGGATCGCAAGCTTAATTTTAACTGCAGGAGTTGTGGATGATTTGCGTTCGCGCAAAGTACACAACTGGTTGGCAGTGCTTTGCCTTGTGATCGGCCTTGCTTCGAGTCTTTATTTTGGCGGCTGGTACGGTTTGCAAACGGGTCTGCTAAGCGCAGCAGTTGCGCTTGCCGTCTCTGCACCACTTTTTGTTTTCAAAATCGTTGGCGGCGGTGACATCAAACTCTTTGTTGCCTTTGCAGCTTCAGTTTCATGGTTACCGGCCCTCATGACTGGACTCTACTCGCTGATTTGGGGAGCGATCTTCGGTTTAGTCCAAGCTCTGTTGCAGAAGCAAGGGCTTGCACTGTTTAACAATATGAAGACTCTAGCAGTTCAACGTAAGAGTGAAGGCTTATCACTTCATAAGATACCTTTCACTGTTGCGTTGCTCGTAGGTTGGCTCACAACTCTTAAGTTGGAAGGCCACATATGAAGACGGGTTACAGCCAGCGTTACAACCAGCTATCAAATCAAACCGGTCAAATGACTATTGAGATGTTGTTGATCGCAATTATGCTTTTGAGCTTCGTGTTGGCAGTATCAAAAGTCTTTCAAGAAAAGAATTTACTCGCAAGCGTAGTTGAAGGTCCGCAGGCTTATATCAAAGGAATGGCGGAAAATGGTGTTTGGAAGGCGGGCAAAGCCGCTAACGGTGAGCACCCGAACTTGCACCACCGGCACATTTCGCTTCAAGGAGATAAGTAATGCTCTCGAATCAGCGAGGTTTAATTACTCTCGACTTTGTTTTCGCACTGGTGTTGGTGCTCTCCTTCACAGCGATTCTCTTTGCTATCAGCCTTACACTTTCTGTTGTTGAAGTTACTCAATACGTAACATTTGCTTCGGCAAGAAACTACTTCGCAGGACATCAGAAGGTCGAAGACCAAGAGCGACTGGGCAACGAAAAGTTTAAGCAGCTTTCAAACGCCGGAGCATTAAAGCCTCTATTTAAAAATGGATGGTTTGAACTTAAAAACTTTCAGATTGGGCCAGGCACTGCGTATCAAGAAATTCAAGAAGACCCTGATCGCTTCACGTTCTTCGGAGCATCAGTTTACTTACGTGCTCCAGTGCTGAACTTCAGAGTTCCCTTCTTTGGCAGAACTGCTGAAAACGAAGACGACGCTTTCGAAGCGCAAATCACTTCTTGGTTGGCTCGAGAGCCTGCCACTGAAGAGTGCCTTGAATTTAATGAATCTCGAATGAGACTGATTAAGCAAATTGGTGGAAACACTTATAACCACCCACAGGTGAGTGAAAACGCTTATGCAGTCATGACGGATAACGGGTGTTAGAAGTGAAGAATTTGAAGAAGCAAATTAGATCAGAAGAAGGAATGGCGACGATTGAAGCGTTGCCGATTCTTATTTTGTTCGTGATGCTTATTGCCTATATGTTTGGTTCATTTGGAATCATCCATACTGGCATCCTAAATTCAATCGCAGCACGCACTTACGCGATGGAAACTTTCAGACATCGCACGAATCTTGTCTATTTCAGGGATGATGGTTCAGAGGCTCTTCATTTTGAAAAAATCGGTACACGTTTTCACGGCATTGCGCCCGAAGGCTATACCGATCCGAATGATGGCTTCTTACCGACTCAACGCTCGATCAGCATGGTGATGACCACTGACCCAGTGAATGAGAAGAATGCGAAAGTGCATTTCGACTTAACAAATCAAGTTAAAGATGGGGTACGCGTTCGCGAGAACGTAGCGGTCAATCCAGTTTGGATTAAAGTTCAATATGGCATCTGTATAGATGCTCGGTGT
>JAYSYM010000410.1:0-4218 GCA_043727635.1 Bdellovibrionales bacterium
AAGCCTTCAAAAATGCTGAGCCATTGAATCAGCCCGATGCTCCTAAATCATAGTTTACGAATTCGAATGAAGCACACGTAGGCTAGCTGCAAAAAGCAAAACGCCCATAAGGTGATGTGCAACAGTTAGATAAAATGGAATTAGCATAAGTACGTTTGCGATTCCGAGTCCAACCTGGATCAACATAGCAAACATAAGTAAGCGAGCACTTCGGCGGACATACAAGTTGTGAGTCGCTTGAACTATTTTAATTCCAATCATCATCACGTAGGCGAAGACGAAGTAGGCCATGAAGCGATGAAGTACTTGAAGCTTGATAGGACCTTCAAACGGCTCGGGGATCCACTGCCCATTACACAAAGGGAAATCAACACAGACCGATCCTGCGTAAGAGGAAGCTACCAAGCCACCCAAAAGTAACTGGCCAAAGATTAGCATCGGCGTAAGCACGACTAAGAATCTCAACAGGGGTGCTCGCAATGCTGCACCTGAAGTGGGATCCATCGATCCCGACCCAAACATCGCCCGTCCATCTGCTCGCGCCGGATCAGCATCCTTTAGCGATAAATAGCACCAGTAGATGCAGCCGAAGAAAACTGTTGCGAGCGCTAAATGACTCGTCACAACTTCGATCTTTACTAATTTCAGTACGGTCAGTCCGCCCATCACGATCTGCGAAATTAAGACAACAGCCGCAACGAACAAAAGTCCGCGGATTCTTCGAATTAATTCGTCTCTTGATCTCCAAGCGTAGAAGAAACACGCAAAAAAGATAATGGCCAATAAACCCGCGTAAGCGCGGTGAATGAATTCAAAATAAACTCCCGGATGATAATCAGGAATCACCTGCCCGAAACAAAGTGGCCAATCAGGACAAGTGAGACCAGCTTTCTTCGCTCGTACTCCAGCACCCAGGCCCATGAGTCCGAGAGTGAGAAAGCAAAGAAGCGCTAGGAAGCGAGAGAATCTTCGTGCGATCACAGACCATCTCCTCTTACGCGATAAAAGTCGATCAGACGATCAAGAACTGGCGCTGCTAAGAAGATTAACATTGAAAAGTTCACCCACAAAAAGAAACCGAGCCATCGCTCGCGACCTTCGCTTCTGTAGTATTTCAAAAATTCGTAAAGCACTTTGAAAGCTGTCGGTATTACAAAAATTAAATACGCAATGCCGGGACGAGTGAACCAGGGCGAAGCAAGCGCAAGACCAACGTAACAGAAAGTATAGAGTCCGATGTGATAGAGAGTGGCGTTCGTTCCGATTCGCGCAGGTAATACAGGAATTCCACCGAGCACATAATCATCTTTGTATTTAATCGCTAAGGCCCAGAAGTGCGGCATCTGCCACAAGAACATGATCATAAAACCGTAAACGCATGCTGGAGTAAAAATTGACGGCGCATGACCTGCGTAACCAATCACAAATGGCATTGCCCCAGGAATTGCACCGGGAACTGCTCCGAACGCCCATTTCTTTTTCCAGTACAGAGTGTACATGACGTTGTACAAAAACACAGTCGCTAGTCCCGTGATTAGAACGGTTTGATTTACGAAAAAGGAAACAAAGGTTCCTAAAGCTACGAAAGCGAATCCGAGAAAGTATGCTTGCGCGCGCGAGATCTTTCCGCTCGGGATCGGGCGACCCACAGTTCGCGGCATTTTCTCGTCAATCGAAACTTCTTGCGCTTGATTAAGCGCAAAGCTACCGGCCGAAAAGAAATAGAGAGACAAAAGCGTTAAAAGATAAAGGCCCCAGTCCCATTCAACAATGATGGGCAGGCCCAATGCGTAACCGGCTGTACCGGTTAGGAGTACGAAGACAATGATCTTCGACTTAGTAAGATCTAAAAATAACCGCATCCTTAGAGGGTATTACCCTGGAAGATACGAGTGATGTCATCGATCGTAACGAACATCCAAAGTACGATTAAGAAGAATACGCCGCTTGCAATGATCACGCGGTTCATCATGTTGTCGTATTTCAAATGCATGAAATAAGCGAGAACCAGAAGCGCTTTCACACTCGCAATCGCAAATGCGATCACAGCGTTCATCGCTCCGAAGTCGATCCGTGATGCCGCAACTGTCACTACTGTTAGTACGATCAAAGCGCTAAAGACAGTGAGATAAGTCTTCAACGGAATGATGTGGTGACTGTTCTGATGTTGTGCGTGCTGCGAAGGCAATACGTTACTGCTTTTGCTACCCATTTTTCTACCTCACGATACCAAGTAAAGAAGTGGGAATAAGTAAATCCACACTAAGTCGACCAAATGCCAAAACAATCCAACACCCTCTACTGGAGTGTAGTAATCAGGTCCGAATTCTCCGCGATGAGTTCTGATCAGGACCCAAACGATCAGGCCCATACCTGTGACCACGTGAATTGCGTGAAGACCTGTCATCATGAAGTAGAACGAGAAGTAGAGTGCTAAGTTCTTCACTTCGCCTACCTCACCGCTAAACATCGCTCCTGGATACAAACCTTCATGGAATTTATGCGAGTACTCAACCCACTTCACTCCCAAGAATATAAATCCGCAAACCAACGTAATGATCAACATGATCGATGCCATGTTTTTATTTCGAAGTTGGTTGTAGTAAATTCCCAAAGCCATCGTTAACGAGCTGAAGAGAAGAACAATTGTGTTTACAGCTCCCAATTTCCAATCAAGATGCGACGATCCTGCTTTGAAAAGTTCAGGATAAATTTGGTGGAAGAGTGCATACGCTACAAATAAACCACCGAACATTAAAATTTCAGTACACAAGAACAACCAAACACCCTGCTTAGAGCTTTGGTATTCGTGTTCCGCACTGTCAAAGTGGTGAGCGTGAGGGCGCTCGCCCGGAGTGTTGTGTGTATTAACGGTACTCATATGGACCTGCCGTTACGTGAGGAGTTGTATCAAAGTTTTCGTGCGGTGGAGGAGACGATGTTGTCCACTCCAACGTTTTCGCACCCCAAGGATTATCTCCCGAAGGAATCGTTGAGCGAAGACCTTGAATAAAGTTAATGAAGCCAACTAAGAATCCTAAACCGATCATGTAAGAACCGATTGTGGAAATCTGATTTAAGCTTTCATACGCTGGGATGTAATCGAAGTAACGACGAGGCATTCCCATCGCTCCCAAAAGAAATTGCGGAAAGAAGGTTACGTTGAATCCGCAGAACACCAAGAAGAATGAAACTCGCCCCAACATTTCAGGACAAACTCTACCGAACATTTTTGGGAACCAATAAGTCACGCCACCCATGATCGCCATCAAAGTTCCACCCACCATTACATAATGGAAGTGAGCAACTACGAAGTAGGTATCATGGAAGTGAACGTCGACTGCCATCGTTGCCAGGAAGATTCCAGTCACACCACCGATTGTGAAAAGGAAGATGAAACCAAGCGCCCAAAGCATTGGAACAGCTAAGTTGATCGATCCTCTATACATCGTTGCAACCCAGTTGAAGGTCTTAATCGCTGTTGGAACACCAACGAGCATTGTAATAAATGAGAACACAATACCAGCGACTTCAGATTGGCCTGACACAAATAAATGGTGACCCCAAACAAAGAACGATACAGCTGCAATCGCAATTGAAGAGTAAGCAATCGCAGTGTAGCCGAAAATCGTCTTTCGAGAAAATGCTGCGATCAACTCAGAGATCACACCGAATGCTGGCAGAATCATGATGTAAACAGCTGGGTGAGAATAGAACCAGAAGAAGTGCTGGAACATAACCGGATCGCCACCTAAAGCTGGATCGAAGAATCCGATTCCGAAAATATTCTCCATTGCTAACAACAACACAGTGATTGCAAGGATCGGTGTCGCGAGAACCTGAATGATCGCTGTTGAATAAAGCGCCCACACAAAAAGTGGAATGCGATTCATCGTCATACCAGGCGCACGAAGCTTATGGATTGTTACGACGAAATTTAATCCGGTTAAAATTGAAGAGAAGCCCGCAACGAATACCCCGAACGCCATCATCATCACAGCTGGTCGAGTTTGAATCGAGTATGGAGTATAGAATGTCCAGCCCGTGTCAGCACCGCCGAAGAAGATCGAGCCAAGCGCGATTCCAGCTCCTATTAATAAGCAATACCAACTCGCTAAGTTGAGACGCGGAAATGCAACGTCCTTTGCACCAATCTGCAATGGTAAGACGAAGTTACCTAAGAACGCCGGAATTCCTGGAATGATAACCAAGAACACC
>JAYSYM010000411.1:0-1271 GCA_043727635.1 Bdellovibrionales bacterium
GCTCAGGCGAAGCAGCCATATAACCATTTTCCACTGCGATTTAGATGTAGTCTGCGCCTCTAACTTCATGCTTAGATCCTAGCAGTTTGTAAGGGGAAATCCATGCGATTCTTAGTTGCGCTATTATTACTCGGAACTTTCGAAGCATCAGCTAACACTATTGTCATTTCAGACATCGACGATACGATTAGACATTCAAATGTTCGACAACTGCATAAACTAACTGTGTTGAAGCAAACTGAGTTTGCAGGCTTATCAAAACTTTACCGCCAGCTTGAAAAAGTCGTTTCTCGATTTGAGTATGTGAGTGGTGTTCCAGAGCAATTGAAATCAGTGTCTCAGTTTTTCATCTTTTGGAATCTGTTTCCGCAAGGTCGCCTGTTTGCTCGCGACACTCAGTTCGATACCGTTGCTCATAAACTAAACGCGATTGATCAAGTAGTTCGCGAAACTCTTCCAGCTCGTATGCTGATGTTTGGCGATAACGGCGAACATGACGCTGAAATCTACGACCGAGCATCAAAGAAGTACTTGAATACTGATTCTGTTATTTTCATGCATCAGCTCTACGACGACGAAATTCCGGCTGGTCAGATTGCCTATTTGACTTCGATCGACCTCACGTTATCACTGCACGCTCGAGGTTTTGTTAGCGCTGAAGGTGTGAATGAGGTTTTAACTTTTGCGTTCAATCGCATGACGTCTAACAAGAAGAAAGATCGAGAAGAGTTCTTCCCTTCATGGGCTGAGTGTCGATTGTTTTTGAAAAATTACTCACGACCTGCCGTAAAGTTATCTCGTTCGAATGAAATGATCGTTGAGTTTTACGAGCGCTATTTGCATCAACGCTGCCTATAAATCGAACTGATTTAACGAACTTCGCTGGACCATAGTCTCCCTTGTGTAAATAACTACTAGAATAAAACACAAATCGGTTCCATTCTGGGTCAAACCAAAGGGAACCAAATGCGATTCAATTTCTCAAGGAAGAGAAATTTAGCAGCATCGTTTATTACGGCGATGGCGCTAATATCTCTAGTCGGCTGCGCAGATGCAACTTCGACAGTCGTAACTGATATTGATGATGGCCAACTCACTAGTCCTATAGCGGATGAGCATGGTCATGTTCATGATGATGGTGAGTCGATCTTTGGCCTGATCGCCGGCTCAGGTTGCGTGAAAGCAACTAAAGAGCAAAAAGCATACGTAGATTACGGCAATCAACTCTACAAAGACTTCATCAGAGCGTGCGTAAAAGAAACGGGCTCAAC
>JAYSYM010000412.1:0-4209 GCA_043727635.1 Bdellovibrionales bacterium
CGGGGATGTTCAGGATGAGACTGATTCGCCTGCTTAGCGCAGTCTTGCCGCCACCTGAATTTCCGATAACTGCGATTTTGATAGAAACTCCTCCTTAAATCGCCAATAATACACCATGGCTTCAGGTCGATCACAACTCGAAAAACTCTTAAAAGAGAACGCAGACTTTGCAAACGAAGCTCGCAATAGAATCGATCCGTTTTTGAAGGAAAAATTCACTATTCAAAATTTTCTGCAATTGCAGAAAAGAAGCTTTGCAATTGATCTACTAATTAATCCTCTGAACGCCCTTTGGCTTATTCCGTATTTAACAATTAAGAAGTTTGTTGAGGTTGTTGATAAATTAGGGTTTGAAAAATTCGATGGCGTTGCTCAAAAAATTCCGCCCACGATCAAAACAAGCTTCCAACTGAAACTGGACAGCCTGATTGCTGACGAGTTGTTCAACAAAGATCAAGCCAACGTTAGAAATGAAGTAAAGAGTTTCGGTAACAAGCAGGCGGGCATTTCTGATCTGACAAGCTCGGGAGTTACTTTCTTTATTGCACACCTATTTCTTGGGAATTCGTCGCTGAATATTTTCGAAGTCGCTCAGAACATTGCTCGGCTTTGGGAAAAAGATGAAGCAGCGTCAAAATTCATTTTGGGGAAGGAGTTGGGGCGGGCTTTCTACGGCATCGCTCCTGCGCCTGAGGCTTCAGCGATGAAGATTATGTTGGCTGCTCTCGTACTTCTAGCTTTTGTTTCTCTGGTGACAACTCTGGTCGCATTCATCTTTCCGCTCATCCAATACAAGATCGGTTTCCAAAAGCATAATCTCTTAAAGTTGATTAGCGGAATCGAAGATAAAACTGCGCTACAGATTATGAGTAAGGCCTCTTAAAGAACATTACTTTCCAGGCCGCGCGTCGATGCCGAATACTATCGAGTACAATACCTGAGAGATGTAAGCCTATGAGAACTTGGAGTCCAATTGACAGATTAGTGTGAAGAACCTCTAGCCATTCTTCGCCCCAGTAGCGGTCAAGACTCATCATCCAGCCGGTTATTCCTAGTGCCAAAACAATCGACCAAATTAGGATGTAGGTGAATTTCGCTAAAATATTCGGGCGGGCGACGGAGCCAAGTTTAAAATACCAAGCGACGCGAAAAATAACCAAAGCTGCTGCTAAATAACCGATGTAGTCGTGGGCATCGCCACCTTCGATGAAAAAGTGGTTCAGTAAAACGCAAAGGGCAAGCACCCAATGCGTAAGCTTGGTCGGGACGTCGAACTTCACTATTTGCGCTCTTCTTTAACAATCGCGCCAGTAATCGGGTGGAAATAGATTTCAACTTTTTTGCCTTCTTTATCCCAGCCGTAAATTTCGTAGCAGTCGCCCTTAGTAACTTTGAAAACCTTAATCTTGTAACCTTGCGTTTTTAAGTTGTCTTGAAACTTCGCTTGGTCTTGCCATTTGTCTTTTGGCTCAGTTGTACAATTTGGGCCTGCGAAAGCAGATGAGCTGACGAGAACTGTGGCGAGAATTGCAGCGAGTAGTAACACTAAATTTTTCATTATTTTCTCCTTAACGTTTCGAGTGACTGGACTGTTCTATCGCCTTTCTTGCAGTTTACTGTCAACGCATTTACCATGAGTGCTCATGATGAGCTTTTCACTTCGTCGCATAATTGCGATTTCTTTGTCACTTCTTGTCAGCGTGAGCTGTGCTACTAGCGGCCCGAAAGGGCAAGTTGAGCCGCTTTTCAGCGAGCATCCTGCGCCTCCGGCGACTTTGCCTACGTCTGCATCCCAATCTCCAGCTGCAAAAATAATTGCATCACAGACTATGTATTATCGTTTGATGATCAAAAACGACCCCGCGACGTCGATTGTGATTGGGTATAGTTCGGCTGGTGGTTCTGCACTGAAAACTAAAATTTATTACGACGTAATGGACCACGGTACAGCTATCGAAAAATATTCGCTGTCCGCTCAACCAACTACAAGTAATCAGTTTAAGGCGTTGAACAATTACTTCGTTGAACTTACTAGTTTAAAAGCTGACACGATTTATTACTTCGTCGTTAGTGATGGCAAGGGAGTAAGTGCGCGTTTTTCATTTCGAACGATTCCTGACGTGAACACTACAAGGCTGTCAGTTGTCGCTGGAGGGGATTCGCGCAGCAATCAGACACCAAGGCGTCTTGCTAATTTACTTGTGCCGAAACTTCGTCCTCACTTTGTGATGTTCGCAGGCGACATGACCGTTACAGGCACCGATGCTCAGTGGGCACAGTGGTTTGAAGATTGGCAGTTAACCATTGCTCGAGACGGAAGAATGACCGGAACGCTGATGACTCGCGGGAATCATGAGTCCTCAAACGAGATTTTAGAAAAACTTTTCTACACATCAAGCGGAGTCTACTACGCAGTTTCGTTTGCAAATGATCTTTTGAGAGTTTACACGCTCAATAGCGAGATGCCGGCTGCGGGTAGGCAAACTGATTGGCTTAAGGGTGATCTCTCAAAGCACTCGCACGTGACTTATAAATTTGCGCAGTACCATCGACCGATTAGACCGCATACAGCAGGAAAAAACGACAACACGAGTGGCTACAGCTACTGGGCACCACTCTTTTTTCAATACAGAGTTGATCTAGTTTCAGAAGCCGATGCTCATACCGTGAAGTACACTTGGCCCATTCGACCGAGCACTGGCGAAGGAAGTCAGGAAGGTTTTGTTCGAGACGATAAGGCGGGTACAGTGTACATCGGTGAGGGATGCTGGGGAGCACCGCTGCGTGCGAATGACGACATTCGTACATGGACTCGCGACTCTGGTCGGTTCAATTCGTTCCATTGGATTTTTGTCGATCGAAAAAAAGTTGAAGTTCGCACCGTGAAGGTTGATAACTCGCGCGCCGTTGGAGAGCTAAACGATTCGACTCGCTTTACGAAGCCAGCTAATCTTGATGTCTGGGTTCCGGCTAATGGCGAAGTTGTAAGTATTAGCCCTTAGCGAGCGAAGACGTCTTTACACATCACAAGTTGAGAAGCTGTTGAGGTAACAATTGTTTTCCGTTGGAAAATCGAATGAGCTGAGTTGTAGAGCTTAGCAACCTTGTTGGCGATTGGACTATTCTCAATCCAATCAGCAATCTTTTGTGCCTTAAGCATAAGTGGCAAACCCAGGGCTCCGCTAACCGTTAGAAAGATCCATGGAGTTGCGCCGTAAGAGTGACTATTGAGTAACATAACAGTTGAGGCTATCGATGCAATGGCGATCGTGCGGCTGTTGAGAAGAAGACGTGAGACTGCTTTGGCGCGAGGATTCTGTCGCTCGTCGATCGCACGAAAGAATTCAAACCAACTAAAGGCAGATGCAGTGGTGACTAATCCCATCAAGAGGGGCGCTGCCAGGCTGGCTATGTTTCCTTGAGCGATTCGATCAATCGCAAGAATCGGAATAAATCCCATATTAACAAGAGTGGTTCCGGTTGCGTTAGAAAGGTAAGACACCAAAGTTTTCTGACCGCTTGTGTGTTCAGCTGAATTTTCTGAGAACTTTAGAAGCTTCGTCCACTTTTTCTCAATCGGGCGAAGAAGTTTTGGCCACGAGTCCTTGTCAACGCTGAGAAGTGCTGACGAGATAACTAAGTAAACAACTCCAGTAGTTTTAGCGAAGGAACTTAAGTCATCTGCGTGGATCCAGCGAACGACGTCGGTTCCCACTTTGTAAGTGACGATTGCTAAACCCAACTTATCAATTCGTGCGGTCTTCACGATGTTATCACGCATAGCTCGCAGGACTTCGTTGGCACCTTGGATTTTATCTTTTGAGAACTTAATTGCTTCAGCTATTGGAAGGAGCGCAACTTTTTTTGGAAACTGCGCTGCAGTTTCGAGAATCTCAGGGTGCGCTGAACTAACGATTGCTCTTTCGTTGTCTTTTGAAAGTACTTCTTCGATTTTTTCGCTAGCTTCGGCGACTGAATCGACTGTTAAAGTTTCTACTTCGATCGCACTGACGTCAGATGTGCTTTGAAACTCGAGCTTGAATTGCTCACGGTCTTGCGTTGCAGCCGAAGCCTTCGGAATGGCTGCGCCGCTGACTACGCCACTGGCCAAAATCAATGACAAGAAAGTGTTAAGGAAAAGCTTTAACTTTGGGTTTCGCAACTGGTTTTGCATCTGGTGCATTTCAAGTGCAAAAACAGGCCCTTAGC
>JAYSYM010000413.1:0-4208 GCA_043727635.1 Bdellovibrionales bacterium
TGGAAGGCAATCGAACTTACTTGGGTCACCAAAAGGATAAGCATCCATATCAATTTCACTTAGCGAAATAGTAATTGTTTGTTTGCTGTAGAGATCCGAAAACTTGCTGAATTCCATGACGAATTTGCGAGGGCTTCGCGCTTCAGACATAAGTGAAAAACAGATAACTGTAATTAAAATTGTAAATCGAATCATCATTTAGCTCCTAAATCGTGAAGAGACGCGCCGGCATTTGACGTGACCGCGAGCTTTGTACCGTCAGGACTAACTGCGCAGCTCGAGAAGGTGCGCCCAAGTTGCATCGTCACTACTGAAGTAATTTGACCAGTAGTCACGTCCATAATTGAAAGGTTTCCCTCGTTCGGCATGATCACCATTTTGGCTGCGGTAGAGTCAAAACAATATGAGTCAATATTGCCGACGATATTCAAAGGGAAAACTTTTGTAGTCAGACTTCTATAGTTCACAAAATAGACCTGACTATTTTCATATTTACCGGTCAATACGATTAAGTCTTTGTCAGTCGGATGAAATCGAAACTTTGGATTAACATCACTTTCAATCTCGGCTACAAACTCCATCGTCGAATCAACTAAGAAGTGGCGATGAATTCGCTGGGTGTGAATATCTGTAATGGAAATAACAGATTGAGAGTCTGGAGCAAATTCTGCCCAAATTAACTTACCCGCCGGGCCGACTCTATAAATTTCGTTTCCTGTCGATATTTCGTAAACGGCAAAGTTCTTATAGTCGTTAATTAAAACCTTAGTGCCATCTGGGCTCATCGATTCATGCATGAAGTATAGCGAGCTAGCGAATTCTTTCGAATAGATGATCGACTTGCTGGCCACATCAAAAACTTTTATTGTCATCGCTTCTGAGCGAAGCGGATTTTGCCCACTGACGAAAAGTTTAGAACAATCTGAGCTGAATTGTATCTTGCGAAGCTCGCCCGCAAACAGCGGTAGAATTTCGAACATTGCTGTAGTCTTTCCTGAATTTATATCGATCAGGTAGACTGCAGTGGTATTTAATGGAGTAACTTGTTTAATCGCCATGATCCCGCTGCAGTGCGAGTAGCCGACGTCAGATTCGATCGCTCTTGTAATCGCAGATTTATGGCTAGATATCTGATTTCCGCCCAGATCGTAAACTGCTGATTCGCCAATATTCAGAGTGAAGACTTGTGAGCCGTCGGGAGAGAACTTCGCGACATAATTTGGAACTCCCGCGCCTAGCGAAGTTCCTGACTGGGCGTTCGCAGAGACTGCAGCGAAGAAAAAGAGAAGTGTTATCAAGGCTAGTTTCATTTCGCCCCCAATTTATAAAGACGTGATCCTAAGTATTGCCCGCCGATAATAGCTAAAGTCCCATCAGGATTAATTGCGCAATTTTGAACCCTATCTGGCTCAAGCGACAATCGCTCTAGTATCGTGTTGTTTGTTGTGTCGATCACCGAGGGCGCGTCTTCGCGATTAATCGCAATCACCCGGTTACCCTTCGCGCTTATACAAGTGCGATCAACTGATTCGGTAAAGCCTGTATCGAAGGATTGAAAAGTTCTAGTGTCTAGGTCGTAAAAGAAAACTTTGTTTCCGTCGTAATTCGAGTGCACTACCAGCTTAGATTTTTCTGGATGTTGGGTGAATTGATTTTCACTTATCAGCTCCGGAGCAGGGACGGTGTGCTCGATTGTTTGCAATCTTAAGTTCAAATGCACGAGGCCTTGCTCTTCTAACAAAACAAAATGTTCAGCGTTAGGATAGAAAAGTCCTTGTCCATCAGACGTGTCAGTCGACTCGTAATGAAAGAACTCATCACCCGACGCAACATCGACAAATGTCATCTTGCCCCAGTTCGATAGAGCTAGCTTGGTGAAGTCATCGCTAATGAACATGAGATCAGTTCGACCAGCGAAATCTTTTGAGAAAATAGTTTTACCAGTTCGAATGTCGAAGATGCGCGCGAATGCATACCACTCGCCATATTCGAATAGCGGCCCTTCGCTATACATGAATAACTTCGCACAATCTTCGCTAAATTGGACTCGCTTTAATCGCCCATAGGCCCTTGCTTCAGTGGGTTTAAAATAAAAGAGTTGATTGCCAGTCGGTCGATCGTAAATTCGCACTGATCCCGTGCCGTCGACATAAGGATCTGTTGATATGGCGATTAGGTCTCCGCATCCGTTGAATCCTACACTACCAGTGTACTCGTCAAAGTTGTCGGTCTTGATAGTGAAAGTTCGTTGGCCGTTCAAATCCATGATGCTCGCTTCCTTGTCCGTTTGAACAAAGATTTTTAAACCATCCGGCGAAAACTGCGAAATAAGAGAATCTTGAAACGGAGTTAATTGTTTAAACGGGGTGAGCAAAGCAAGTGCTTGTGAAGCTATAGCGCTTACTGCGATTAGTGCGATAAAAAACTTTTTCATTGTTTACCTCGATGGCCTTAGCCGATCAAAGGTAGGTGCCGATGTCATGATAAAAGCGGCGCAGCGAGGATGCTAGTTAATAATTACTGTGATTGCGGAGAAGTTGGCGGGCGAGGCTTCGGAGCAGTTCGCTGGGCTCCATTGTCAAAAAGCTTGCTCAAGTCGCCGACATGGCGAATCCAGATCATTTGTTTCTTTAAAGCCTCAGGCATTTCGTTTAAATGCTTTTTGTTAGAAGCAGGTAGAACAAACTTTTGGAAACCTAATTTTTCGGCTTCACGAACACGCTGCTCGACGAATGACACTGCTCGAACTTCGCCAGTCAAGCCGATCTCGCCGAAGAACACAGTCTTCGCATCAACTTCGACTCCGGTCTCAGTTGAAATCAGAGCCGCTGCGACAGCCATATCAGCGGCTGGTTCAATCAACCGCAAGCCGCCGACAACGTTGATAAACACGTCACTCTGCGAGAGTTTCAAATTTAAATGTTTATTTAAAACGGCAACGAGCAAGTGAACACGGTTGACGTCAAATCCGAGAGAAGTTCGTCTGGGCATTGGCATCGGAGAATACGAAGTAAGAGCCTGCACTTCGCAAAGCAATGGACGCGAGCCTTCGATCGAAGCAAAAACTGCTGAACCAATGAGTTGGGTGCCGCGCTCTTCTAAAAATAATTCTGAAGGATTTTGTACTTCTACTAAACCGCGCGAATCCATTTTAAAGACGCCAAGTTCATGCGTAGCACCGAACCGATTTTTTAAAGCACGAAGTAATCTAAATTGGTGAGAGAGATCTCCCTCAAACGACAAAACAGTATCGACCATGTGCTCAAGCACTTTTGGCCCCGCAATGTTTCCTTCTTTCGTCACGTGACCGATCAAGAAAACACTCGTCTCTGAACCTTTTGCTAAACCCATCAGTTGAGCTGCGCACTCACGAACTTGAGTCACCGAGCCGGGTGCAGAAGGAATTTCAGGTAAGAAAACAGTTTGAATTGAATCGCAAACAAGAACGTCAGGCTTGTGAGTCTGAACGAGTGCTTTTATCTGTTCTAGATTCGATTCGGCTGCGATCATGACATTGCGACTGCCGACGCCTAAGCGTTGCGCGCGCAAGCCCGTTTGCGATGTCGATTCTTCGCCGGAAACGTAAAGAATTTTGAGACCGTCTTTTGCTAAGCCGCCAGCCATTTGCAAAAGCAAAGTCGACTTACCAATTCCGGGATCGCCGCCAAGAAGAACGAAGCTTCCTTTGACTAGACCTCCGCCCAGGACACGGTCGAATTCTGAGTAACCAGTCGAGTTACGAGCGATATCGAGTGTCTTTATGTTTTGGTCGAGACTAATCACTGTGGTTGCAGAATCTCCCGCAGTGCTCCATCCGCGCTGTCGCGAAGTAGTCGGGGTTTCTGCCAGGGTTGTCTCTTCTACGAAGGTATTCCAGCCACCGCAATCACTGCAGCGACCTTCATAACGTGAGCGCTGGGCTCCACAACTTTGACAAACAAATACTGATTTGGTCTTCGATTTTGCCATTGATTCTGGGTACCATATCTCATCATGTTTTCAAAGGTTCTATCACTCATCGTTCTGCCTATATCTTTTGCTTTCGTATCAGGGAGCGCACGAGCGGTTTCGCCTGCGATGATGATGCCCGAAAGTTCCTCAGGGGAACTGACTCCGGCAACGCCAATTGCTCCGAGCAAAGATCCATTTAGATCCGTTCGCCAGTTAGTTCAAACTGGTGATTGGAAATCGGCGCAACGTGATTTCGC
>JAYSYM010000414.1:0-4208 GCA_043727635.1 Bdellovibrionales bacterium
CTTACGTTGAAAAAACCGACTGGGTCAACTGACACGCACTCTACAAATTTTCACCGAATCATCGTTCAAGAATTAGATTTGGGTCGACCGCTTAGCTCAAGTTGTCAAAACGTAATTTCGCAAGGTCTCCCGGAAATGAAACGTGCTTGTAGCATCAACTAGAACAAAGTGATCATTTCACTACGGTCACTTTGAACATCTTCACGAATCAACTTTAAAAACTCTCGATAGATCGGCCCTGGAACTCCAGCGCCGATTTTTTTATTTTCAAAGCCTACAACAGGCAAGACATCCATCGTCGTTCCAAGCATCATCATCTCTTTTGCGGAGTAAACCTCATTAACACTGAAATGGGTTTCGCGAATACCTTTAAGCGTACCGCGAGCGATCATTGGCTGTGCCAGCTCCATCACTCTGGCTATCGTCACGCCACGAAGTGTTCTTGAGAAACTTGGAACAAGAAACTCGTTGTTCATCGAAATAATCGCACAATTTTCGGTTGAGCTTTCAGCGATGTAACCCTGCTCATCGACTGAAACTGTGAAGTCCACTCCCCAATCGACAGATTCTTTTTTCATCAAGACATTCGGAAGGTAATTGCAGCTTTTGATATTTGCCCAGAAGGCGTCTTTTGCCGGGACTTTACTTATCCGAACCGCTAACCCTTTTTCGTACTTCTCGTCTGGTGGATTTTTTAGAGAAGTGACAACGATATAAAGTTGGTCGCCGATGCTTTCGTAGGGATTAGTTGTGAAACCACCCGGGCCACGCGAGCAATAAAGACGAATCAATCCATCGGCAACTGTCGAAGCACGGCAAGTTTCAATCACAATATTTTTTAGTTCGTCAGCTCTCCAATGAGGAGTGATTGCAACTTGACCCAATGATCGCTGCAAACGCTCAAGATGCCGATCAAGACCATAGATCTTTCGGTTCACAAATTTGATCGCCTCGAACACCCCGTCACCCCGATGAACAATGTGGTCATCAACGGGCACAACCATGAGTGCCGGATCAGTGAGTATTCCGCCGATCCAGCTTGAATACATCGCTTTGTACCCTGAGGCATGTGCAAAGGATCGAGATCTAAGTCTCGCTAACGCTTGATCAGAAGTTAAATTTTCGATCGAAGTTTGATTTGCCATTAGTCAAACGTAACATTCCTGCTACGCTTAGAGCCAATGAATCTTCTGCATGCAATCATCTTGGCTATCGTCGAAGGGCTGACCGAGTACTTACCGGTTTCATCGACTGGTCACATCATCTTAGCGTCTGCATTTCTTGGCATTAACGAAAATGAATTCGTAAAAGACTACACTGTTATCGTCCAGTTTGGAGCGATTCTATCGGTCGTTGCACTTTACTGGCGCGATCTCCTGCGATCATTTGAGCTTTATAAAAAGCTGTTTATCGCTTTCCTCCCAGCTGCAGTGATCGGATTTACACTTAAAGATCCAATTCAAAGCTTGCTAGGCAGCGTAACAATCGTCGCCTGGTCACTTTTGATCGGCGGGTTCTTTCTTTTGTTCATCGATAAGTGGCTCGCAAAGAAGGGTCAAACCGAGCAACTTCACTCAACTGATCGCCTGACTTTCAAAGATTCTCTCATCATCGGCGTCATCCAGTGTGCAGCTCTCATTCCCGGAGTTTCGCGCTCTGCCTCTACAATAGTCGGCGGTTTGTTGCGTAACCTAGATCGAAAGACAGCAGCTGAGTTTTCATTTCTTCTCGCGGTACCAACTTTAGGTGCTGCGACCGCTTACAAGCTTTTGAAAATTGCTCCGCAGATCACTTCAAGCGATATAACTGTGATCATCGTCGGCAATATCGTTTCGTTTATTGTTGGAGCGATTACTATTAAGACTTTCGTAAAATATCTCAGCCGATATGGCTTTAAAGTCTTCGGCTATTATCGAATCATCGTCGGGACCATTCTATTAATATTGATCGCACTCGGTGTTGAACTTAAGGATTTATAATTGGTGGCAAACATTCGCGAGTCTGAGTCAGAAAACATTATCTTCTTTGATGGCGTGTGCTCGTTATGCAATGGCTTCATAGATTTTTTGATCAGACGCGATACTCAGCGAATTCTTCGATATGCACCACTGCAAGGATACACAGCAACCGAACGGCTGCCCATGAGCCGAGTTAAAGTGACCAACTCAGATGGGCCAACGTTTACAAGTGTCGTGTATTTGAAAAACGGACTAATGCTTTCGCAATCCACTGCTGTCATTGAAATTTTGTCGGACTTAGGTGGCGTGTGGAGATTGGCCTCAGTTTTCAAAATACTTCCGAAATCGATTCGCGATGCGGTTTACACTCTTATCGCTACTCGCCGTTACAAGTGGTTTGGTCGACGCGAAACTTGTCGCGTGCCTACGAAGGAAGAACGAAGTCACTTTTTTGGCTGAGAACGCTAGCCCTTAGGCCATGCTTGCCAGACGACGCACACGTACATCGTCATATGATTCGAACGTAATTTGACCTGCTAATGCCTATTTGTAATCATTAATCTTCAAGGAGCTCACATGGAAGAAACAGAAAAGCCGAAGCAAACTGAGAGAATCGAAAAAATTGGCATACAGGAAGAAAAAGAGCTCTTTGATGCTCGGATCGTTTTGATCAGCTCACCAGTGAACGCAAAACTTTCTCACTTCGTTAATACAAAGTTGTTAGCGATGGAGCGAGCTGACGACAAAGCTCCCATCTATCTTTTCATAAATTCACCGGGCGGAGAAGTTCACTCAGGCTTTTCAATTTTCGATACAGCTCGGTTCATTAAGCCAACAGTATATACTGTAGTGACTGGCTTAGCTGCGAGCATGGGATCGATCATTGCTTTGTGCGCGGAAAAAGGAAATCGATTCGCGTTTCCGAATAGTAAATTTTTAATTCACCAACCTTCTGTGTCTGGTGGCTTAGGTGGTTCGGTTTCTGACATCGAAATTCACGCACGAGATCTTATTGAAACTAAGAACATGATTATCGATCTTTATGCACATGAGTCTGGTCAACCGCGCGAAGTGATCAAAGATGCTCTTGATCGCGATCGTTGGATGTCGCCGGCTCAAGCAAAAGAGTTTGGCTTAATTTCAAAGATCATTTCTAAACGGTCAGATTTACCGGGAGCAAAGTAACTACTCCCAACTGTCACACAACATGTTGATGTGCAGTTCACCACTGGAAGCTCGGAGACGCGCCTCCAGGGCCTTTTTCCGCCTGAAATTAACTATCTACTTTGAGCTTTACTAACCAATCTTAATTTACTAAATAATCTTTAGTTATTAGATCGAAACTTAATAAAAAGAAGTTTGAAAACTTCGTTTGTATTTCAAAACCGATGATGTTAAATGCTTAACAGAACCTTAACAAAGCTATTTGGCGAGAAACTATGCTCGATACGAAAACCCTTTCACCCTGCCAAGACACTGCTCCACTCGATGACTCCAATGTAGAGTTCTGTCGAGGAGAAGCTTGCGACCGCATCTTAATGTCGTGCCTTGAGAACGCTATTCCGGCGTTTGGCGA
Organism: Bdellovibrionales bacterium; assembly: GCA_043727635.1. Lineage (GTDB taxonomy): Bacteria > Bdellovibrionota > Bdellovibrionia > Bdellovibrionales > JAMPXM01 > JAYSYM01. The sequence continues at coordinate 3,535 of JAYSYM010000414.1, forward strand.
TTGGTGCGTTGTCGAGCTCTGCACCAAGGATCAGCCCCTTCGAGAACCATGGGTGCTTCACCGCAACTTGGTCGATTTAACCGAGTCAGGAATAGCTAAGCTCTTACATCTAAATCACCTTTGGGACACAGCGGATGGCGAATATTCGTCTTGCGAAGACGGAAGCTTTCTCCACCGACTGGCCAAGAATCCGGAACAGCTCGAAACGCTAAAGGCACTTCACCTCACTTCTTATGTGAGCGTTCCGCTTCTCTCGCCGAATCATCTTTGGGGTTGGCTAACTTTATTCAGTGTCCAAGCACCTCCCGGAGTTACTTCCGAAAGTCTTTCAAAAGCGAAAGCACTAGGAACTTGCTTAGCGACTGCACTCGACATTGGCGCAGAGAAACATAAAGTTGACGAAATGGTAGAGCAAAAAAATAAATTCGTTTCAATGATCTCGCACGAATTAAGGGCGCCGCTCAACATCACAATGGGATGGTCGTCTCTACTCCTAGAGGACCCGAACTTAAACGACGACGTTAAACAAACAGTCGAGATCATCTATCGAAATACCCGCGAGCAAGCAGACCTCATTAGTAATCTATTAGATACCACTCGCATCGATCTTGGAAAATTGCGACTCGAACCGAAGACTATTCATCTCGCAACTTTCATCGAACAGAACCTACAAG
>JAYSYM010000415.1:0-4204 GCA_043727635.1 Bdellovibrionales bacterium
TCTCCTCTTAATTTTGTTTTGGTGTTACTCGGACTTACTGAATTTGTTCGAAAACTGCTTTTGAAATTGGCGGGGTGGACGGGACTCGAACCCGCGGCCTCCGCCGTGACAGGGCGGCGTTATAACCAACTTAACTACCACCCCGCATAGGCAATAGTTTGCTTGAAAGAAGCTAGAATATAGAGATAGCGATTCACGGATTCAACAATTATTTCAGCCATCTACAGAATCGCCGAGAATTTAGTTTTCTGCCTATAAATCGGTCTTCCCAACTCCCCTCATGCATGTCTAGAATCTAAGTCAATTCAAACAGTTAACCAAGGACCGGCATAATGGCTTTACTTAGAATTTTACCCGCTCTCCTACTAGCGTTCACCCTTTACACTTCTGTTTCTGAAGCTTGCGAAGGCAAAGCTTGTGGTACTGAAACTTGCGACGTTGAAAAGTGTGGTCAAGGTTGCGATGGCAAATCATGCGAAAAGAAAGGCTGCTTCGGCAAAGCCTGTAGCCTGAAAGCAAAAGGCAATTGCGACGGAAAAGCGTGCAAAGCTGCTAAATGCAAAGATCACTCAAGCTGCAAACTAGAAAATTGCGATTGCAAAAGCTGTAAGTCGCACGACCACAGCAGCGGCACAACTACAACTGCACCCACTACGACGGCAACAACTACTGGCGTGAGTAATTACCAAGTGACTATGGCCGAAGGCGAAATGCACTGCGGAGATTGCGCAAAAAAAGTTAGTGCAGCTCTCAAGACACTTCCCGATGTTGATCAAGGTTCAGTAAAAGTAGTTTTATCAAAAAACACTGCGACTCTTCAAATTGCGCCGGGTTCAAAAGTTACTGCTGAGCAGATCAAAAAAGCGATCGAAGACAAAACTGGATACACAGTAAGCAAAGTCGAAGCACTCCCGACGACTGCAACAACGAAGTAACGAAGCAATGAGCGACGTAAAGCCAAACCCACGCACGATTTATAAAATGCGTGTGGCCAAAATCATCGATTACAATTCGCAAGTTCGCGAATTGTTTATCGAGACTGAAGAGCCATCAGAGTTTCGCTTTAAGGCCGGACAATTTGTCATGCTTCATGTGCCGGAGGAAGGAAAGCCCAAGCCTGCCCTTCGCGCCTATTCAATTGCTAGCTCGCATGACAACACCAAAGGCTTTCAACTTATTTTTAAGTCGGTCGATAACGGTGTCGCATCGAAATATGTTTGGGACCTAAAAGGTGGAGAGACTTTGAACTTCACTGGACCTTTTGGCCGAGTGTTTTTTGTCGAGCCGCCGACTGATCAGGTGATGTTCTTAAACACCGGCTCGGGCGTTTCTCAGCACCTGTCGTACATGCTGAGCTTCAAGGACAAGTACCCCGATGTTCGTTACCGAATGCTCTTTGGCGTGCGCCACGAGGCTGATATCTACTATCAGCCGCAGCTAGAAGAGTTAAAGAAGAGCTTTAAGAACTTCGAATATCACTTCGTTTTAAGCCGCCCACCAGAGAGTTGGTCTGGGAAGAAGGGCTACGTGCAAAACTTTATGCACGAATTCAATTACGAGCAGATTCAAACGACGTTCTACCTATGCGGAAACGGCGCCATGATCAAAGATTCGAAAGCTTTGCTTGAGCAAAGTGCTGTGCCTAAAGAGCGGATTTGGGCTGAAGCCTTTGATTGAGACTTAGTTCTTCGGAAGGCAGGCTGCGTGGATCGCAAGCGTTTTTGGCGCAGCAGTGATCGCCGCACAACCAAAGAGCTTCTTTAATTCGCCGGTCTGGTACTGAACAAACACAAGCTCATCTTTAACAGTCTTACCGTTAGATAACTTGTATTCAAACTTCACAGTGTGATTGTCGTCAGCATCTTTAGTGATCGATTTAATATCGAAAGGTTTCTTGCCTGACAAGATTACCGGCTTGCGTGGATCTTCAGAGTCTCCCCCGCCCGCCATGCGAACACCGATCTTGTAGCGAGGAAAGTTTTCGGCAGTCATGCACACCGAATCTGGGTGCTGTCTGCCGCTTGCTTCGATGTTTAACAATTCTTCTGCAGTTTCTTTTACTGAAAGACATTTTACATTCGAGAAATCAGCTTGCGCCGACTGCGCAAAGAATATGAAAGCGACCACAACGATTAGATTTCTCATGTGCAACCTTTCACGCATTGTTGACCAACGATTTCTGGAGGAGCTGCACGAACACAACCCGGAGCTGAAGCACCCTTGTGTCGTAAGATCTTCCCTGCATTTGGTCGCTCAGCTTTGCGGCTGACGCCCGAGAGCTTTGCAACACACGCATCTTCAGCGAGTTGCATGATCTGCGCATTGATTCCGTCCATCATTCCGTTACCGAAGTTAACTATATAATCAACTGCACGAGATTGAGAAACCGCCGTGCGGCCTCCGTACAAGCCGCTTTGTGCGATAACAAAATCGAAATTAGCTGGATCAAGTTTGCTTCGGCAATGAGTTGCTGCCGTAACACCTGATGGTGCAGTTGCAACGTCTTTAATTCCGAATGGATCTTCACCCACTCGATCAAAGATCATGCTGTGTTCTGATCCACCCGCAAAGACCGCGATGTCACCCGATTGAATGCTTTGATTAGCAGAGAAAGTAACTGGAGCAACGCAACTTGCTTCGCCGTTACGAAGTGTTCGTGTAGTTGCTTGAGCTGCTGGAGAATTTGCGACTAGGTTTAATCCTGCTGCCGCATACGCAGCCGTCACGAATCCTGAGCAATCCATTGTCGTAAACTTTGAAGTATTGTTCGTTGTTCCACTATTGAAAAGATTTAAAGTTACTTTTCCCGCCTTGCTTGAAAGCTGCGGACGACCACCCCACTTAAATATTGGTGGATTCTTGTTCATGTCACGACAGCTCGGCCCTTCAGGCTTCACTGGTGTCATCACGTTTGAACCTGGTTGGCTTGCAACTTTATAGCTAAAGAACTCTTCTGGATTTTTAAATGCAGTCACGTCACCTTCGCTGTTATTACGAGGTTGCGACTTTGCACAGTAGCTCTTACCGATGAATCCATCTTGGCAGTAGTCTGGGCGAAGAAGAGTACTGTAAGCATCACAACTTTGATAAATCGTATTGATCACTCGGCGAATGCCTTCGCTCACCTTTGAATTTGGTGCACGAGTGAGAACAAAGACTTCGCGAGGATCTGCGAGCTCTCTTAACGTCTCAACTTGCTGTGCGAGAGGACCTTTTTTAGGACCACAGCTTTCGCAATCAGTTACTGCTGAAGCAGCAAGTGCTCCAGTTGTCGATTGAATCTGCTTTTGCGGAGCCGGCACAGTAGTTACTGGCTTTGGCTTCGGCGGAAAGTCAGGACGAACTTTTTGTGATTCTTCGTAGCCCTTTTTGTCTTTTAAATACTTTTGATAATCTGGATCGCTCTCCCACCAATTTTGTTGCTTTGGTACTGCTGCTGCTGGAGCTGCAACCGCAGCCGCTTTCGCAGGCTTCGCTTCTGCCGCTTTTGCCGGTGCAGGCTTCGTCGCTGGCGGAGCCAGAGACAGAACAGGAGGCGCTACTTCTGCTGCTCGCGCTGATGACTTCGGAACTGGTGGCCAATTATTCACTTCTGTTTTTTCTTCGGCTGGCGAATGTTCATCTTCCTTTGCCGCTGGCTGTTCATCACCACCGTCATTGCCACGACGTGAACGCTCTCGCTCGGCGCGGTCTTCACGCTTGCGCTCGTCGCGTTCGCGACGCTTTTCTTCGCGTCGTTCTTCTCGTTCTTCACGGCGCTCTTCATCACGCTCGCGTCGCTCTTCTTCGTCTTCGGCACTACGTGCACTTGGGCGATCGTATGGCGAGTCGTAAGGAGAACTGTAAGGGTTCGAGAATGACGGAATAGAATAATCAATTGCCGGCATGCTGAAGTTGTTCGTAGGTAAACTAAAATTATAAGTTGGCTGACTGTACGGGCTCATCGAGTACGGATTGCTCGTGGTATTCGGCATGTACATCGGGTTGTAACTCGGAACCGGCAGAATTTGTGGCGCCGAATAAGGGTTCTGCGAAACGAATTGCGCGTTCGCAATCGCTGCGATCAAAAGAACTGCAAATATCAATGCTGTTGGAACTGCCACTTTCATGTAGTTCTTATCGGCCGACTCACTTGTAAACACTTAGCATTTTGGCCATTTCTAGACCATCGACCTGTAGAAGGTAGGCCGTAGCTTTCCTCAAC
>JAYSYM010000416.1:0-1266 GCA_043727635.1 Bdellovibrionales bacterium
CAGCGTCTCGCTCATCGTTCCATTGCTTGAGTTCAGCTTGAGCTTCAACGGATGACTGTTCCCAAACCGATGGATCAAGTTCGGCAACCTGAAGGTTCAAAGCATGAAACCCAACCACTTTGCCAGTAGCTGTTTTCATCGCTAGAACGTTCTCAAATCTCTTAATTTGAATCGGTTGCACTTTGGCTCCTTTGATTACCAACTTAGATAAGTAGCAATAAGTCGGCCAAGTATCCGAGCGAGTCGCGAAGTCATAGGAACGAAATTACAACGTTATTGCAGCAACTTAGCCCCGTTTTTGAAGGGCGCGTGTGGTGCGAAACGCGTCTGAATTGAAAGCTTTGGTAAAGCCTTTTGAGTTAGTTACAGGTTACTTGCGGAAAACGAGTGTCGCCGAAAGTCGCTCTTGAGCACTTTGATTTGGAGTTGGCTCCATCTGAAACTCTCGAGTCATCGTAGTCTCAGGCCACGCAAAATCTTCTGACGGGAAGCTCACTCCATAACTTTTCATGTACTGAGTCCAGATCGGAACAGCACCCGAAGCTCCCGTTAAATTATGTGAAGTATTGTCATCGTATCCCACCCAAACAATTGCCGTGTGATACGGAGTGAAGCCAGCAAACCACGAATCTTTTTTATCATTCGTCGTTCCAGTTTTACCCGCAGCCGGATTAGTAAAGCCATTTAGCAAAATACTTCGTGCTGTTCCCGATTGAATTGTTTGCTTCATCATTCCGACGAGAACCGCGGTTGAAGTCGTATCAAGTCGATTTTCTTTTTCTAATCCTGTTTCGTGAAGTGATGAGCCGGCTGCATCTTCAACTCGATGAATTGTTCGTAACTGAACGAAGTCTCCTAAGTTTGCGAGCGTCGTATATGACTGTAGAAGTTCACGAGGGTAAAGTTCAAACGCACCGAGCGTAAGAGAGGGGACGGGCTGCATTGGTGAAGTTACGCCAGCCGCTCTCGCGGTATCGATAATGTTGTCGAGTCCAACTTTGATCCCTACCCATGCTGTTGCAGCGTTGAGTGACTCCTTAAGTGCAAAAAACATCGGAACGTCGCCGTTAAATTTTCCGTCATAATTTTTCGGCGACCACTTTTGTCCCTGGTAAGCATGCGTAAATTGTTTGTCGGGAAGAAGAGTTGTTGGTTGGTAGAGGCTTCCGTTTTGATCTTCGGCTTGCAGGGAAGTTAAGAACACAAAAGGCTTCATGGTTGAGCCGATTTGTCTGTGACCGTCGATAGCGCGATTGAATTGAGTCG
>JAYSYM010000417.1:0-4187 GCA_043727635.1 Bdellovibrionales bacterium
GGCGGAAGCGGCGGCGGCGGTGGAAACACTGGCGGCGGAGCAGGCGCTGGCGGCGATGCCAAGAGCGGCGATGATGTGATCGACGCTGAATTCAAGGATGTAAATTAAAGTCATGAAGCCTCGGGGAACCGGGGCTTTTTTATTTGTCGAGCTTCTCGATTAGATTTGTAAGGTAGGTTGCGCGGTTCTTGATTTGGTCGGCGATCTGCTGTCGTCCGTCGCGATTGTCTCTGGCAACAACGAAGCTAAGGTCAATAGGTTTGCCGTTCAAGGGAACAGTGATTTGAACTCGACCTGAGTTCGTTCCCTTATAAAGTATTGTTGAACGATCGATGTTCGCAGGTTTAATTCGATCAAGAATGTTTCGCTGCACTCGAGCCATCTCCCGCAAGTTAAATTCAATTCGTCTCGCATCAGCGATTCGGCCGGCAGCTTTTAGCTTTGCAATTTGCGTAAGCCTCGCTTCAACTTCATCGGCCCGCATGAAAGCGCTGTAGCCCGAAGTTGGAATTGAATTGTCGGCCGAGCGAAACTCTATTAGTCGGTCTAGATGTTGATTCGTTTTTAGGCGGTTTGACGAAGTATGTTTAATTTCGTGAAGTAGGGTGCCTTTAGCGAGATCTGGATATTGTAAAAGATAGTTGCGATTGATGACGATGAGGTTGTCTTTGGCCTCTCCGAGAGCATTCATGTCGTCAGAGACATAAACCTTGGTGCCAAAATTCTTTTCCACTTTGTAAACCAAGCGACTAAATTCGCTTCCGTTTACATCGCCCAAAAGCTCGAGATTCTCGCCGCGCGAGAGATGCTCATTTTGATTCTTAAACTTGTGACCTTGGAGGGTGAGTGCATTTAACTTACCGGCGCGCTCCTGAGTTTTTTGGTAAAGCGCGGGGACGGGTCGTCGAGTGACAATAAAGCCTTGTGGGTTTACATCGGCAGCATCGGCTACAGCAGTGGTTCTTGCGTCGGTAGCAACGGCGCGGGCACTTTCAGTTTTGAGAGCGCGAGCTTTGCTTAATTGTTGAAGTACGTGCGGAGCTAAGTAAGTTGAGTTCCAAGCGAGTGCTACTCCGCAATAAGAATTGTCTGATTCGTTAATGACTCTCTTAAATTCTTTTTCTGGATCGCACGGTTGATCGACTGCTTCACTTGCGATAGTTCGTGTGCTCACTTCGTTTAAGCAGGCCATTTGAATCTGGGAAACCGCTACTACTGTGTTGAGAGCTTGCGAGGCAGACTTTGCACCTCGTGCAGTTGTCGCCGCTCGGGCCCACTGAAAACCTTTAACTGCGGCCATCTCGACCGACCAAAACGCCATCGAGGCAAGCATCGCCCCGGCTTCGACAATCTTTACGCGCTTTGCACCAACGCCGTAAGTTGCGTTGAATCGGCAGTCTAGCTTTGAACGAAACTTACTATTCTTTGGCAGGAGTTCATCTAAAACTGCAGAGCTTGCGCCAGACTTTACTGCAAACGATCGATACTTTTCGTCGAGGCAGAAGAGCATCTTTCCCTCACCAAGCGGTTGGGAGTGATCGAAGTAATATTTTTTGGCGTCGATATATTTCTGTTGTGCGGCTGCGATTGCATTGCGGAAAACATTTTGATTAAACGATCCGCCGGTTGCCATCTGCTCGTAAGCTTTCGTGACTTCGGGTTCAGCGCCCATCGGTAACTCGGTAATTGCCATCGCGATTGCTTGTTGAACTTCAGCAATCTTCTTTTGTTGGTTGGTGACACTACCTTTGGTCGCCTGGCTTATGCGGGGATCGCTCGTAAGCGCTCTGATTCGCACCAGTTCGGAAGAGAGTTCTTCACGATACTTAACAAGAATACTGAGATCAGCTTTTACTTGTTCAAACTTAGTGATCGCCTTTTGATTTAGCTCTTGAGCTTTGTTCGGAACTTTTAAGTAATTATCGAAGGCTGAGTTGCGACATAAGATTTTCTTTTCACTTCGACCAGCGACAATTTGGAAAACGCCTTCATCAGCCCATTCTCCAGTAACGAATGAGCCTAGGTTTTTTAGATCGCGAGCGTTGACTCTCACTTCTTTTTTACAAGCGAGCTGTTGAACTTCGGATGGATCGATCTCGGCACATTTATCTCTGCGACCTAAAACATTCGCGCCGAGTTTTTCCCAAGCTTGAACGGCTTTAGAGATAGTTTTTTTGCACTGCGAACCTGGCTTGTCCGCAGCGAAAGAAAACTGAGCAAAAAATAGAATTAGGAATGCGAAGTACATCGCTAGCTTTTCGGAAAAGTAGTCCTTATTCCGAAGGGATAGCGACGATTACTGGACCTTAGTCTCCGCTAGAGCTTGAAGTGCGATCACGGAGTTCGTTTACGTTCTCTTCATCGAAGTTATAAGCGACCGCGAAGCTGATGTAGTCAAACGCCTTGCTCAAGTTAAGACCGAGCTCGGTCATTAGGCGAAGGTTCTCGTGACCTTGGACTTTGTACTCAACACCACCCGCAATTTGCAGTGGGAATGTTGTTGTGTCGCTTCGAGTGCGAAGACCAAGCGGTAGACTTCCGTATGGAGTGATTACGCCCATTTCTGTTTCAAATGCTTTAGAAATGAGTGGGTGAAAGCGAAGGTTGTATTCAGTTTCGTCGGCAACTTCACCGATTAAAAAACCAAATTTAGCGCCGAGTGCAGGCTGACCTTCAGTGTCTGGATAAGGAATGAGTTTGTAGAAGGCTCCGGCCTGAAAGTCGACTTCACCTAAACCTAAAACAATTTCTGCGCTTGATTCGTCAGTGATGCCAGTTGAAAAGCGACCGATGCCGTTGGCGCCATCAATTTTGTTCAGAATAAATTGAGGCTCGAGAGTTGCTCGGTAAGCGTGAGGTGCGACCAGTTCACCAGTATCGATAGTTGAGAAGTAAGCGCTAGCCGGAAGAGCTGTGAATACTGCAGCGAGGGTAAGTAGATGTTTAATCATTGGATGATCCTCCTGGTACAAATCTCGATGGCTGTACCCCTTTATGGCAAGACGATTTGTCATTTGCATCGGATGTTTGACAAGGAGTGCTAATAAGGAACAAATTGATGTGTGCCTAAGCATCCAGTTTCACTAGTCATCATCAGTCTGAACGAAGAGGCGAATATCGAGCGATGCATTCGCTCGGCTCCTTGGGTTAACGACGTCGTCGTACTTGATAGCGGCTCCAGTGACCGCACTCAAGAAATTGCACGATCGCTTGGCGCACGAGTCTTCGCTGAACCTTTTCGAGGGTTCAGAGATCAAAAACAGCGAGCGACCGATTTAGCTAACAACAATTGGATTTTGTCTCTAGATGCTGACGAAGCTTTGAGCGATTCGGCTTCGCGTGAGCTTGAGCAGCTGGTCGCTGACGAGCAACAGCTCAACAAATTCGACGGTATTGAGATGCCGAGGCTTTCGTTTCACATGGGGCGTTGGATCAAGCATGGCGGTTGGTATCCAGATAAACAGCTGCGTTTGTTTAACCGCAAGAGTGCATCGTGGGGAAAAGGTCACGTCCATGAACGTGTCGAAGCTAAGCGAGTTTCTCTGTTAAGATCAGATTTACTTCATTATCCATTTGGAAGTTTGTCGGAGCAGATCCGAACCAATAACGAGTATTCTTCGTTGGGCGCGCGAGATCTTTTTGATCAGAAGAAAAAGTTTTCAGTTCTGAAACTGATCTTTAAACCTTGGTCAAAATTTCTTGAAACGTATTTTGTGAAACGCGGCTTTCAAGACGGAATGCCTGGATTCATCATCGCAGTCGGTGCCGCGTACTCAGTCTTTTTGAAATTCTCAAAACTCCGCGAATTAGAGGAGATCAAGTAAGTCTTGTCGCGGTGGCGTCCACGGCGGAATAAAGCGCGGACACTCGCGTTTCGTGGAACTAATCTCCATTTGAGAAAAATTGCCTTGCTCACCGCGGTCGAACCGCAAATCGTAAACTTCATCGGCCGCGAAATGCGGCGCCCTCGCAAAGCGCAACCACGAAGCCACAAAACAATCTCGCTCAACTATCTCTTTGATCGTCGACAGTGGAATTTCAGAATACGTGGGCGCAGGTCTGAAAGCTGAGCAAGCGGACGAAGGCAAAACTGAAGGCCACGATGATCGAACTTTTCCCTCGGTAATATATTTATTGCTCGTCGAGTCAGCCTCTATTTGGATGATGGACCAACAGAATGGATTAGC
>JAYSYM010000418.1:0-1258 GCA_043727635.1 Bdellovibrionales bacterium
AAGATTCAAGAAAATGAGAAGGTAAAAGTTAAGCGCGTTACTTTCCTCGGTAACCGCAACCTTCAAGACGGAAAATTAAAAGCCGTCATGCAGACTCAAGAGGGTGGCTTCTTTAGTTTCATGTCGGGCTCTGGCGCTTATAAGCAGGATACGTTTGATCGTGACGTGCAGGTTATTCAGTATCGTTATTTCAACGAAGGTTACGTTCAGGTAAAAGTTGATCGCCCACAAGTTTATGTGACCCCTGATAAAAAAGGGATCTACATCACTATTCGAATCGACGAGGGTGACCGCTTCAAAGTTGGAACAGTTGATTTTGCAGGCGACATTCTTTTTGACCGCGATGAACTCTTCAATGCGATCAACATCGATGGCTCTGGTTGGTACAATCACGAAACGTTGATGAAAGATCTCCAGACAGTTCAAGATAAGTACGGAGACTTAGGCTACGCTTACGCAAACATTATTCCGCGCACTCGCACTAACGAACGAGAAAAAGAAGTCTACATCACGTTTGAGATCGATAAGGGTAACAAAGTTTACTTCAATCGCATCAACGTGACGGGTAACTCGAAAACTCGCGATAAAGTTCTTCGCCGAGAACTGATGATCCGCGAAGGTGAATTATACAACGCCACTCGTCGACGTGAATCACTCGAGAATGTTCGTCGTCTGGGCTTCTTCGATGAAGTAGCTTTCAACTCTAGCACGCCAGGTGAGGGTGCAGATTTGATGGATTTAGACATCGTCGTGAAAGAGCGCAACACCGGGCAAATTCAAGTTGGTGCCGGTTACTCAACTTATTCAAAGTTCATTTTCAACGGACAAGTAAATCAGATTAATTTGTTCGGACGCGGTCAAAAGTTAGGCCTTACTGTTGAGCTAAGTTCTAACCAGAGCATCTACAACTTCAACTTCACTGAGCCCTACTTCTACGACACAAAGTGGTCCGTTGGTTTCGATGCTTATCAAACTCAGCGTAAGACTGTTGAGTACACGGAAACTAAAAAGGGTGGAGCGGTTCGCGTTGGTCACCCACTCGCGCGTTTCTTAAACGGTTTCATTCGCTACAAGTTTGATAATACAAAAATTTCTTTGGCCGATGTTGGCAGTGAGTACTACGCCCCAGAATTGTTCCCGGTCGAGACAGCCAATGGAGATACAAGCTCAGTTACTGGCACTCTCGAGTACGATCGTCGAGATGATCGATTCGCTCCGCAAGATGGTGTGTTCTCGAGCGTGTCGCTCGAGTATGCAG
>JAYSYM010000419.1:0-1250 GCA_043727635.1 Bdellovibrionales bacterium
GAGCGAAACACTTTTGAACGAATGAAAGACATCAAGAACAAGATGCAAAGAGTACTCAGACCAATGGCAAACACTGCCATACGGAAGAGTTGATCCCAAAGTGTTCGCTGCTTAGTCCTTAAATCGAAAAGAATCTGAGTTTCGCGATACACGAAATTTTCTGAAACGGTCCTAAGGGTAGGGATGTCTCTTGAAACATAAGATCTAGTCATCTTATCGAGCGGTTCGGCTCGCACCGTATCTTTATCAATCGCTCTTTGAATGCGCTCAAGGTTTTGGCGAATCGAATCTTCGTAACGATAGCGCCATAGATCAACAGTGGCTGCGCGCAAGTCCCAAGATAAATCCATTTGTCGTTGAACGGCATCGAGCTCGCGATAAGTTTTGTAACCTACGCCAGCGAAGCCAAGCAAGCAAATGAGAGTCGCCACAAAGAGAAGGCGAAGCTTGGTTCTAATCACTTAGACGGCCTTCCTTTGCTTCAGGATCGTTTCAATGTGCTGACAAATTTTCTGTGGATCAAATGGCTTTGGAATAAATCCGGCCGCAAATTTCAAAAACGTATCAACTTCTTTGGGTTCAGAGCGGGCGCTAAGAAAGATGATCGGAGTTTCTGAGTTGGTTTTGCGAATCTCTTCGGCGACTTGAATGCCAGAGAACTTAGGCATCATTCCATCAAGAATGAACAGGTCAAACTGTTCAGTTCTTGAAGCGTGAATTGCCTTCTCGCCATCAGTAGCAATCGTAACGGAATGACCGCCGATTTTCTCTAAACAGAGCTGAGTAATGACGCTGATATTGAGATCGTCTTCTGCCAATAGTATTCGCATACGAATTTATCGGCTTTTCGAGAGAGAATTTGGACTGGACCTCAGGTAGTTTTAAAGCCCAAAAACGAATAAATCACACAGTAACGCCAGCTACCACTGATCAGAAAATACAGACCAAAGTACGCCCACACTGGACCACCTGCGAAACCCCAGGCTAGCAAAAGTGTTCCGACTAACAATCGTAAGTATGAATCCCAGCGGGCGGTGTTTCTCGTCATAGTTGATTGATAGTGCCATTGAATCCCGGCATTCTCAAATAATGAAAATGGAAACTCAGTTTACAAAGTTAATGGGCTGTAAATATCCGATCGTTGCAGCACCCATGTTTCTGGTCTCAAACGTCGAGATGGTAGTTGCTGTCTCTGAAGCCGGTGGTGTCGGAACTTTTCCTGCTTTGAACTTCAGGCCAGTTGAAGAATA
>JAYSYM010000420.1:0-1249 GCA_043727635.1 Bdellovibrionales bacterium
ATTTGGTTTGGTATGAAATCAGCCTATGGCAAAGACATCTGTTTCTCAGCTAAAGAAGAGCTCTAGTTTAAAGAAGCGTTCGCGTGCAGTACAGATCGCGTTTGATACGGCACCAGGTGCTGCTAGCAAAGCGAATGGCTCGAAAAACGCTTCGGCGAAGAGTGCGAATGCGTCGGTTAAGAAGCAGCTCTCGGGAAAGCTTGAGCTTCCGAAAGATACCCTCCTCCAAATGTTTGACCTCATGGTCAAGTCGCGCGTTTTAGAAGAGCGACTCATTAAAGTTTATAAAACTGGCGACGCGTATTTCTGGATTGGCGGAGCGGGAGAAGAAGCATTTGGTGTTCCACTTGGAATGCTAGCCTTAAAGGGCCGAGGCCCAAAGTTTGATTACATGCATATGCACTATCGTGCGACTCCAACGATGATCGCCTTTGGTATGCCGATGATCGATTCTCTTCGTTTGATGATGAACAAAGCTACTGATCCATCAACTGGTGGTCGTAACTTCTGTAACCATTATTGTTTTCCGCAGTGGAATGTTGTTCCGGTTACTTCTCCTATCGAAGTTCAGTACTCACAAGCTATCGGGACTGGAATTGTTCAGCGTCGACACAGAGCTGAAGGTGGGAAAAGTATTTCGATTGTTACTGGTGGAGATGCTGGCACTGCTGAAGGTGATTTTGCTTCAGCACTTATTTGGTCATCTCGTCCTGGCTCAGAACTTCCGATGCTCATGACTGTGCAGAACAACCGAATCGGTATCTCGACTACTTACGAAACTCAGCATGGCGAAAAAAGCATTGCTGATCGCGGTAAGGCGTTTGGAATTCGCACAGCTGTAGTGAACGGTAATGATCCGATCGAAACGTATTTGTCTTTGAAAACTGAAATGGACTACATCCGTAAAACTGGCAAGCCAGTGTTGATGGAAGTTCATGTTTCTCGCCTCTATGGTCACTCTTCAGCTACAGGTGCAAACCGTGAAGCAGGAGATTGCTGTATTGATTTGTTTGAAGAAAAACTTTTGCGCCATGGTGTACTTGATAAGGGTGCAAAGAAACTTATTTGGGATCGCTACGAAGATGAGTCTCGAAAGGCCGCGGAGCAAGTTCGCACAGAACCGGTGCCTACGGCCGAAAGTATTTGGGATAATGTCTACGTTGGTAACGAGAATGCAGATTGGAGGAAGTTCTAATGGCAACTATGGTTCAAGCCATTCGAATGGCACTTCATGTTGGTGAATCTCGTT
>JAYSYM010000421.1:0-1249 GCA_043727635.1 Bdellovibrionales bacterium
TCAATCTTTCAAACTTCAGTTCAAACACTTCTTCGTTATTCAGAAAACCTGTTTGAACTACAGTCGAAGCAACACCCATGAGCGTCAAAATTCCCATCAGAGGCGCCATAATCATGAACCCTCTCTTCAACACGTAAATTGAAGCTGGCAACATATCGCCATCGCGAGCAGCCTGGACTAAGAACGAGCCCATTGATTCATTAATCATCTCTGAAAGTTGTTGAAGGAAGAAACGGCTAAGTCCCCACATCATAAGCTGTTGTGAGAAGAACTAAAACCGAAGAAAGTTCGCGCGTTTGCGCTACTTGTCCGCGTTTTCTGAAGTCATCACGCCTCTGCTGCGTGGCTTCTTCTGTTTTTTCCTGATCGCTGTCAGCCATTCCGTAAGCTCCGGTCCATCCTAGACCTGCGAAAGTTGCTAGACCAAATGAGCGTTAAAAATCCGCCACTCGCTACTAGCTGAGCTCAAATTAGAAGGCTTTAACGGCCTTCATTAGCTCTACTGACATTACTTGCAAGAGTCCGTCCAACTCCATGAGGAAGAACGGCAAACAAATAATCATCAGGGCTATTCCGGCCAAGATGTTGACTGACATGCTGGTCACTAGGACGTTGATCTGTGGTACTGCTCGACCAATGATCCCCATGACGATGTTGATGATGAAAAGAGAAATAAGAATCGGAGCTGAAATCTTAATGCCTGCAACAACAATCAGCTGCACCCACTCACCACCATGGCCAAAGAGTGCAAAGCTCACTCCCTCGGGAGAGAGTGGTACGGCAGTGAAACTTTCCACTAATCCTGTGATGAAAAAGTGGTGACCGTTGAGCGCTAAAAACAAAAGAGTCGCTAGTGCTAAGAAGAAGTTCTCGAGAACTGTCGTTTGCGCATCGAGAGTCGGATTAAATACCATCGCATTTGCCAAGCCAATGCTCGTTGCCATGATATTGGCACCGACATTGACTGCGAAGAAGAAGAAGCGAGTGATGAATCCGAGCGTTAGCCCAATGAACACTTCGCGAACAATCATAAAAACGATGTGTTGGTCCAAAATTCCCATGTTGATTTGTTCTTTAGGAACATTCGGATAAATCACTACTGTGATCATGACTGCAAAAAGAATTTTTGCTGATTGAGGAACACTGAACGTACTAAACACAGGCCAAGAAACAATAAATGCCGAAACCCGCAAGAGAACTAAAGCGAAAACAATAAGCTCAGTTTCTCCCAGCGCAAGATTCGGAAACA
>JAYSYM010000422.1:0-1246 GCA_043727635.1 Bdellovibrionales bacterium
CCAAAGGCCAATCGAAGTGCTTGATTCGGCGAGCGGGTTGATCGGCGCGAATGGTCGAACAAATTGCGCGAACGGCCGAAGGGGCACGCTCACTCTCCAATACTTCAAAGGTGGGTGCGAGATCAGAGAAGTAATGTAGAACTCCCTCGCCTTTGCTCAACAAAGTTCCGAGGTTCAACAAGAAGACGACGTTGGCGACAATGAAGAGCGCCCAAATAATAGGATAGAATATGACCAACGCGACTGCAGCGACCCAAGCGGCGACTAAGCCGAAGAGCAGCAACTTCAATCGCAGGTTAGGAACAGGGAATGAGCCGATCGAATTCAACAGCTCGTTTGAAGAGAATCGAGCTTCCTCTAAAGTTGGATTTGAAAGTCTAAATCGCAAGAAAAACCAACGAGATGCACTTAAGTCTTTAAGTAAGTCTTGGCGTTCTGCGATGCGCTCCAACGAAGGATCTTCGAGCATCGATGTTGCCAGGCGAACTGCTCCGCCAGCTGAAAAAGTCTCATCGATCTGAGTAAACAGAGATTTTGAGCCAAACAGGTCGAGGTCGGCTGCGACGCCGTAAGTATCGAGAGATGAAAGATCAGGAACGACGTGAGCTTTGTAAGTGCCGTTTCGACGATTCTCTTGGCGAGCTTCGAAGTCACGCCAAGTTTTGAGCGCGCGATGGTACTTGTTCCAGTTTCGCGAGATCTTCACCAGAAGCGGGAAAATCACAATAAAGAACACCAAAGTTGGAATGCTTAAGTGAAGCTGCGGCCAGATTGCTGAAAAAACCAACCCGGCAATCGTGACGGTACCAGTCCAGAGTCGCCAAGTCTGCACTTTACGAATTTGCGCATGCGCAAATTCGAGTCTATGATCGAGGCGTCTAATTCTCTGTTGGCTAATAATTTTTTTGGGCCGTTTAAAGGACATTTCATAAAGTATGAACTCTCAAGCCGAAACTGAAAAGAAAAACATCGTCCTTCTTGGTCTGGGATATGTTCATCTTCACCTTCTGAAGCGACTCATCGATCAAAAAAGTCTGCCGTTCGAAGTCACGCTGATCACTGAATACTCAGATGTCCCACTTAACACGATGGTCCCTGACTTTATTGCGGGGTTTTGTAAGCGATCCAACGTCCTAATTAACGCTGAGGCTCTCATTCAGAAATCAAAAGTTAAGTTCATTTGCGAAGCTGCTGTTGAAATCGACAGTAAGAAAAATCGCATTAAACTTAAAGATGGACAGTTTAT
>JAYSYM010000423.1:0-4140 GCA_043727635.1 Bdellovibrionales bacterium
CTTCGACTATGCTCGAAGCAACGGTGTGACGGTGACGGGAGAATTTGAATTTGCTACCTGGTTTATCAAAGAGCCGGTCATCGGGATCACTGGTACCAACGGTAAATCGACAACTTGTAAGTTGATCGAGTTATTCATGAACGAATCTGGTCTACCGGCTTGGCTCGGTGGAAATTACGGTGAGCCGTTAGTTGAGTATCTTCGCAAAAAAGAGAAAGCTAAAGCCGTGATTGCCGAAGTGTCGAGCTTCCAGCTCGAGCACGTTAGCCGTTTCACTCCACAAAATATCGTTTTCACTAACTTGGCTGAAAACCATCAAGATCGCTATCGCTCGATGGAAGATTACATCAATGCAAAACGCAAAATCTTTCAAAATACCAATCAAGCAACTACAAGCATTTTGAATGCCGACGATAACGCGGTAGTTGAACTTGCACGTGACCCTGCAGTTCAACGCGGAAGAATTTTCTATTTCTCTCGCAAGCCTTCGTTAGAGCCGCAGATCATGACTATCGGTGGTGCGGTTTTGATAAAAGATGAAATTCGCGTACGAACCGGTCCTGATATCGAAACCTATTCGATTAAGAATATGAAGATGCGCGGTCGCCATTCGATCGACAACATCATGGCAGCATCACTTGCAGCGCGTGAACATGGCGCCAGTCATGAGGCGATTCAAAAAGTAATCGACTCATTCACGGGCATGCCACATCGTCTCGAGTACGTTCGCCGAGTTGGCGGAGTTGAGTTTTTTAACGACTCGAAAGCAACCAACGTTCACGCAGTCCTTCGAGCGCTCGACGCCTTCGAAGAGAACGTAATTCTGATCATGGGCGGTAAAGACACGAACCTCTCTTATGAACCGCTTCGTGAAGCTGTTCGTAAGAAAGTGAAAACCTTGATCCTAGTTGGTGAAGCTAAAGAGCGAATCAACCGAGACCTTGGTGATTATAGCGAAACGTTCCTCATCGGAACCTTCGAAGAGGCTGTATTGATTGCGTACCAAAAGTCGCGAATCGCTGACACGGTCCTTCTGTCTCCGGGCTGCTCTAGCTTCGACATGTTCGATAGCTTCGAAGAGCGCGGAAACTACTTTAAAGAAATCGTAAAAAAATTCAAATAATGATTTTCCGGAAAGAGTTTCTCTCGAAATTCTGGAACCGCTACCCAGCAATTAAAGAAAAGGCACTCGATGTAACGGGTGCCTTTTTGTTTTTAGGCTCAGATAAGCTTCTGACGATTGGCGGACGTCTACTTGGCACTCCTGGCGAATTCACAATCAGCTCTGGTGGCTCAACTTGTGCTATTCAATTTGATCGCGATTGTAAGTGGAGCGATGTCTCTTTGCCCTTCGAGCGCTCAGTCTTCGAATCAGGAGATGTCGTTTTATTAAAAGCAAAAGTTGTGGGCGTGTTCGACTCTGTGATCTTACAAGTTTGTGAAGCGCAACTTTTGGCGCCGGCTTTTGCGAAGGCGAAACATAATAATTCTGCAGATGTTGCGATGACTAATGAGTGGAGCGCATTTCTCCAGACTCTTCGCGAGTACTTTTTAAAAAATCACTTTGTTGAATGCCAAACTCCAACTCTTGTACCAGCACCTGGAACTGAACCATATCTTGATGTTTTTTCCACTGAGCTCGTTTACGGAAAAACTAAGCAGACTTATTTTCTACCTACTAGCCCTGAATTTCATCTCAAGAAACTTCTGGCTCGTGGTAGCACTCGCATATTCGAAATAAAAAGCTGTTTTAGAAATGGCGAGCTGAGCGAGCATCATCAACCTGAGTTTCAAATGCTTGAGTGGTATCGCGCTTACGCTGGGCTTGATGCAATTGTTGAAGATATCGAGCAGCTGCTACAGCATCTGCAGATGAAGTACCCGCAAAAGAAAATTGAGAGAGTTAAAGTCACGACTATGGCAGCACTTTTTGCAGGGCAGTGCGGTGGCTTTGAGCTTCGACCAGACACCTCACGCGATCAGCTCTTCGAACTCTGTGAAAGAATGCGCCTTCGGCCGATGCTTAACGACACCTGGGATGATTTATTTTTTAGAGTCGTCATCGAAAAAATTGAACCTTCGCTTGATCGTGAGATCCCGACTATCGTGAGAAATTATCCTCAGCCGCAGGCAGCACTCGCAAGATTATCTGAAGATGGCTGGGGTCAAAGGTTTGAGTTCTACTGGCGCGGATTAGAAATCGCTAACGCTTTTGATGAGCTCAATGATCCTAAGAAAAACGAAGAGCGATTTAAATCTGATCTCGAGAAACGGAAGCAGTCGGGAAGAGAATCTCATCCGATCGACAATGAATTAGTTGAGACTTTCTATTCTGGGATGCCGCCAGCGGGCGGAATCGCGTTAGGCGTAGAACGCCTTTTCATGGCCCTTTTCGAGCTCAAAGACATCGCTCAAATAAAATCATTTCCAATTAAGATCTAAGATCTAGAATACGATTGCCGTACTCCTCAAGAAGTACTTCGTAGGCATTATGAAAATCAGCAACCGTGAAGCCAAGTTTGTACTGACCGCCCTTGAATCTAATCACGAAGCCAGCTTTTTGAAACGGACGTGAGAGATCAAACGTCCACCAAGTTTTTAAATCTTGAGTGCCAAGAAAATTTAATCGTTTGAAAAGTGAAAGATCGACAACTTCGATCGCCTCAACCTCTTCATTAGCGAGATCAATTCGCGAGATTCGAGGGATTGTGAGTCCGCGTAGTTCAATTTTCTCGTTGGAAATCAGTGTGTGGGAATCGCGGTAGAGACTCATTAACCTTTATTGATTTCTTCTTTGAGTTCTTTGCCGACTTTGAAGAAAGGAAGTTTCTTTTGTTCAACTTCGATGACTTCGCCAGTGCGAGGGTTGCGACCCTTGTAGGCTCCGTAAGCGCGATTCACAAATGAACCGAAGCCACGAATTTCGATTCGATCATTTTTCATAAGTGCTTCAACCATCGAGTCGAAGATGGTGTTCACTACGGCTTCAGCTTTTACGCGAGTAATGCCGGCTTTTTCAGAAATTAAGTTGATCAAATCCGCTTTGGTCATCGAATTCATTCCTATAGAATTGCGTGAAACTATAGAAATTATAGACACTTAGCGGAGGCGAGGGAAAGCATCTATTCGAATTTTTTAGAGTTTCAGGTGCGCTTCAGGACTTAAATCGAGATTCTGCCCATTAAATAAGCTCAGAGAGTCGTAGGAGCCCAGCCAATTGCTTGAAATAACAAAGATAATCGTTGAAAAAACGGACCGGATTTCTAGTTAAGCCAGAAAAAGTGATCGCGCGGTATTTCACCGCGCTCGCAGCGACCCCGCTCCGCAGCTAATCCCATGCCGAAGAAAGCTTTGTCGCAAGATTTTTTCGCTTGGAAGTGTTCGCACCAAGATCGATCGTTCGAGCTGCTGAAAGAAATGAAGCAGGATTTCTTTTCGATGTAAGCTTCGCAGAACGCACGCGCTTTTCCGTTGAGAGAGATGAAGCAAGACTTTCCTTCACGGCAAACTTCGCACTGACTTCTCAAGTCACCATCATACGCAGTGAAACAACTTGAATCATCCTTTTTGAAATCGCTGCATTTAGAAAGACTCGTCAAATAGCCACCATCACCTTCGGCGTTAATTACAACTTGTACCGGAGCATGTTGCACGGGTGCTGTTGCAGGTTTGTCGCTGAGGCCTAGTGCTTCTTTGAAACCATTTCGATAAGAGGCAACCAGCTTTTCGCGATCCTTCGATGGGCAAGATTTTAATTCGGGAGTCGCAAGATCTTTTTTGTTTTTAGCATGATTAAAACCAAGGTCGTAGTTAGTGCTTTCAAGACATTCCTTGGGAGTTTGTTTTTCCTTCGGTGCTCCGAAAACTAAAGTCGAAACGAGAGACGAAAGTAGAAATGCTATCACAACAAAAGGCTTCATAAATAATCCCAGGTTTAAAGAGCGTAATCGTCTGAAACTAAGCCGCGACGATATTCTTCGGTCACGTACGAAATGACAGCAAGTTCAAAAATAAAAAGATATAAAACATGCGGTTCGCGGAGCGTTGGCCAGTGAAGACCTGCTGCGTGAAAGGCTATTTGTGAACCCATGGTTCCAGCCACCAATGTTCGGTGCCAGAAATACGAGTTTGGGATTTCTC
>JAYSYM010000424.1:0-4127 GCA_043727635.1 Bdellovibrionales bacterium
ATCGATCACCTCTCAGGTCGAATGATGGATTTCTTAGTCGATCGCTATTCTTTCCAGTTCACTGAGCCAGAAAGAAACGAGTTCGGTAATCTACAGAAGACTTTCAATGCGCTAGCTCAACGAGCGATCAACAACATGGAAGAGCTACGCTTGCTCGACCAAGCAAAATCTGAATTCGTGAGCATCGCCTCTCACGAACTTCGCACACCAATGACTTCAATCAAGGGAAGCTTAAGCTTACTTACGAGCGGAGTAATGGGCGAAGTTGAGAGTGGCTCACTCAAGCTTTTGAAAATCGCTGAAGTTGAAACGGATCGCTTGATTCGCTTGATCAACGACCTATTGGATTTAGCAAAGATTGAAGCAAAGCAGCTACCGCTTCAATGCGAATGGCGTCCTTGGAAAGATGTGACTGAGAAAACTATCGAGAGTTTAATCGGATTCGCTCTTCAAGGGAAAGTACAGCTCGTATGCGAGCCTTCAGGCACTCTTGAAACGTTCATCGATGCCGATCGCATTCAGCAAGTGTTAACTAATTTAATTTCAAATGCGGTTAAGTTTAGCCCAGAGCACGGTGTTGTGCGCATTCGCAGTAAGATCGATTACAAAAATCATTTGATGATCGAAATTGAAGATGAAGGCCCGGGCATTAACGAACAAGACCAAGCATTGATCTTCCAAAAATTTAGACAAGGCACAAACTCAGAGCGCCCACTCGTTAAAGGCACCGGCCTTGGCTTGGCGATCGCAAAAGCGTTGGTTGAGGAACACGGTGGAACAATCGGCGTTCGTGCAGAACTCGGAGTCGGAAGTATCTTCTACTTCACTATTCCGCAGTGGCGTAAAGCATCTTTAGGTGAGCGAAAGAATGCAGCATGAGCCTTCAAAACTTGTTAGCCGAGCTTCAAAAAGAATATTTAGATTCATTACCAGAGAAAATTAAATCGATCTCTGAGTTAATCAAGGCCAATGAGCTTGAATTAGTTGAAACCGAGTTTCACAAACTCAAAGGCACTGGACGTACCTACGGTGTTCCTGAAATATCGCGGGTCGGCGAACTTGGTGAGCGATCTTGCTGGATTACAGACGGAAAACGAGACGACGCTATTTCCCAAGCGATTGGACTTTTGGGCAAAGTTCATCAGTCTCGCCTAAAAGGACAAGAGTTTCAGATCGACGACGATGAATCTTGTAAATCGCTAAGTAGTCTTCTCGAGCAGTATCCGACTGAGTGATTGACCATTGATTTAGAGCGCCCCTAAACTTGTCGTATGAATACACAAGTCGCCGCCGCTACCCTTCAGCAACTTTCACTTCCAACTTCAAATGTTCGCACTGACGCTGAAACAATCAAAGAGTACGGCCGTGATTGGACAAAGAACTACGATGTTTCTGCTGGCGCAATCTTATTTCCTGAAACTGAAGATCAAGTACAAGAGATCGTAAAGTGGGCGCGTAAAAATAAAATCAAACTTGTTCCTTCCGGCGGAAGAACTGGTTTGAGCGGTGCTGCAATGGCAACTCAAGGCGAAGTAGTCGTGAGCTTTGAGAAGATGAATAAGATTTTAGACTTTAACCCTGTTGATCGCACCGTAAAAGTTCAACCAGGCGTAATCACTGAGGCCTTACAAGATTACGTGAAGGCTCAAGGCTATTACTTCCCAGTTGATTTCGCAGCTCGTGGCTCTTCGCACATCGGTGGCAATATCGCGACCAACGCCGGCGGCGTAAAGGTAATTCGTTACGGTTCAATGCGTGACTGGGTTGCAGGTCTTCGTGTGGTCACTGGCGCAGGTGAAGTTTTAGATTTAAATCGCGGACTTATCAAGAATGCTACTGGTTTGGATTTCAGACATTTGTTTATCGGAAGCGAAGGAACATTAGGTTTCGTCACTGAAGCAACATTGAAGTTCACGCGCCCGACTCAGCCTTTGTCGGTAATGATCTTAGGCGTTCCAGATCTTGAAGCTGTAATGAAGGTGTTTAAGCGCTTCAGAGAAAATATTGAGCTAACTGCTTTCGAATTTTTCTCAGACATAGCACTTCACTACGTTTTGGAAGCAACAGATCTTCAAAAACCACTTAGCATTGATTGCCCGAACTACTTACTAGTTGAAGTTGAAAAAACTTCTGATGATGCCGAAGGAAAAATGCTCGAAGCCTTCGAACATTGTGTCGAGCAAGGTTGGGTCCTCGACGGCGTTATCGCCCAGAGTGATGCACAGGCTCGAGACTTTTGGCGCTTACGCGAAGACATCAGCGAAGCTACATCTCCTTACTCTCCTTACAAAAACGACATTTCGGTAACGATCTCTCAAGTGCCAGCGTTCTTAAAAGAGACCGATGCAGTCTTAAAAGAAAACTACCCTGACTTCAAAGTTGTTTGGTTCGGCCACATCGGCGACGGCAACATGCACATCAACATCTTAAAGCCCGAAGGCCTCGACCGCGAAACCTTCTTGAAGCGCTGCAAAGGCGCCGACTCTCTTTTGTTCAGCGTAATCCAAAAACTCGGCGGCTCCATCTCCGCCGAACACGGCGTCGGCTTAACTAAAAAGCCTTTCTTAACTTACACGCGCACCAACGAAGAAATTGCTCTCATGAGAGGCGTTAAAAAGGTCTTCGACCCCGACAACATTTTGAATCCCGGCAAAATCTTCGACTAATTCTTCGGGTGACTGAAGTTAACGACTTATCTTTTTATTACTTCTCGGGTACGCCCATCCCTGGGCTCGAACTGCGCTAAGAACGGCCTCCCGCCGCGCAGAGACCGTCGAAGCAACAAAAAGATAAGCCGCTAACTCCAATCAAACAGAAAAATAAGACTGCCATTTCACTTTGTTTTCTAGCTCCAAGTGCGTCTTGCACCCCCGTTCCGGAACAGAAGCCTTCCGCATCCCAGATCCGAACAGGACATCCCATCAGCCCCCCGAGCCAATGTTGGTATATTGGCAAAAATGTTGCTTTACCAACAATGACGACGCGACGACGGATCAACCTCCACCAGTTGAAAACCAGCAAATTTTTTTCGACAACACATTTAGGGAGATTCAAGTGGCTGATGTTGAACAAGTGATGATCACGCTTGCGCGAAATATTTTTTGGGCTCGAAATCGTCGCAAGATGATCCAAGAGGAGCTCGCAAGCGTAGCAAAGTTGCCTCGCTCCACGATCTCGCATCTTGAATCTGGAAAAGGCAACCCAACCCTAGAGAATTTGGCAAAGATTTCTGAAGCACTGGGCATCAGTATCGATGAACTATTAACGCCGCGGAAGCATCCTGTCTGGGGAACCTCAACGTTCGAGCCCACCGCTGAAACTTATGACAAAGGAAAGGTCCGAATCTTCGGTTTACTTCCCGCTTCGCTTAGATCCCTAAATGTAAAGCGGTTCGAAATAGATCCATCAGGGCGTCTCAATGGACAACAGCATCCGAAGCTATCTCGAGAGTTTGTCACCATGTTGAGTGGCGAGCTTATTCTGAGGATCGATGATGAGTTTCCGATGACTTTGCGAAAAGGCCAATCGGTGCAATTTCGATGTGACCGACCATACAACTATGAAAATCTAAGCGACGAAACGGCCACAGCCATAAGCGCAACACTATTAGTTACGTTGCTGTGAGGCTTCGCCTTCAGTTTGGTCTTCTTCGGGAGTCGACATCGGGGTTTTGACGACGATGACGCCGCAGGCGATGCGAGGAGAAGAAGGTTTTTTGATGTCATCGGGGCCGCCGTGGATCATCACTGCCCGACCGACGATGGCGCGATTTTTTGCGACGGTAAGTTTCGAAGTTTTATAATTTCCCTCGGCTAGGCCCTCTTTATCGGAGCGAACCATCGGAAAGTCGCCAGCGTAGCGAGCTGGATTATCAGATGAAGTTCCGCCGGTGTCTTTCAAAGGAAAATAGTGGCCACCAGCTGATTTGGCATCGTCAGAGCTGCAGTCGCCCATTTCGTGAATGTGAAAACCAAATTCTTTACCTGGTGGTAGGCCTTTGATGTCGTAGGTGACGAGCATGTTGTTTGGAAGTTGTTCGAAGCTAACAGTGCCTTCGACCGATGAGCCATTCTTTGCCATCAAGATTGCTTCAGCCAAGCGAGTGTTCGGTGGAATCACAATAACTG
>JAYSYM010000425.1:0-12354 GCA_043727635.1 Bdellovibrionales bacterium
CTTTTGGCGATCCAACTCGCGTTGTAAGAAACCAGTTCGCCAACAGCAACTTCGCGGACCGTGACGATCTTCGACTTTAAAGTCATGACACTTTCGAATCCATCTTGCCCGCCATAAAGTGCAATCCCAGGTCGGCCACCAAGTGCAACCGAGTTTTGCGCAAGCGAGCTTTGCGCAAGCGAAACGATGCCGGAGCTGTTTAAAGCGTGGCTATAAAAATTTAAACCTTCGAAACTTTTCATAACTAAATTAAAAGCCTCTAGTTGCTTCGAACTATACCCACCAGCAAGTTTTGCATCATCGCCTTTAAGCAGATGCGTGCATATTCCTTCGAGATTCCAATTCGTGAATTTCGCTAAGTGTGATCGGATTGAAGCAGCTTGATCGGCCGCGAAGCCTAAGCGATTCATTCCCGTATCAAACTTCACATGAATATTGAGCTTCTTGTCGGCTGATGTTTGCTCTAAGGCATTCAGCTGCGCACGACTGCTGATCACTGGCGTCAGCGAATGCTCACTCATGGCGCGAGCTGAGTCCAAATCATTGAATGCACCGAATACTAATATTTTAAGCTTTGATCCTGCCTTGCGGAGTTGCATACCTTCTTCAACAAGACTTACGCCGACGAATTCAATTCCGTCGCCCGCCAGAGCATTTGCAACTTCAACTGCACCGTGCCCGTAAGCGTTCGCTTTCACCATTGGGCACAAGAATGCATCATCGCCCAACAGCGAGCGGAGCTTTCGTGCATTTCGGAGCAACGCAGACAAATTAATTACGGCTTGAGTTGGTCTCACTTCGTTCGGCCTCGAACAGAGTCAAAAGAGACTGGCGACTGAACTGGGTGAGGACGGAAGTCAGCTTTGAAGTCATTTGGAACTGTCACGACGCCAAGCTGATCGCCACCCGCTGCTTGAGCGCGCTGGAGCGCAAGTAATGTCGAGCGCACTAAAGTTTCTGAGTCTAATGAGAGAGTTGGGTATTCGCCGATAGCTGCGGTGGCAGTGATCAATCCCGCTCCCTCAGTTTCGTTCATTGGAAATTTCGTTGTACTCACCATGCGGCGAAGACGCTCTGCTCGCACGCGAGCTCCGTCCGAATCGGTATGTGGCAAGATCAGACCGAAACGCCCGCGACTAAACGCGCCAGCAATATCATTGCTCCGAGATGTTTTCTTAACTATCACGCCAATCATCTTAAGGATTGTGTCGGTGTTACTTGCGCCGATTCGATTTTCCAATTTTGCGATATCGTCGATCTCGATAACTACCAGTGAGAAAGCCAAGCCAGTTCGACGAGATCTTGAAAGCTCTTCTCTGATCTTATTCTCGAAGCCTGAAAGTGCGGTTAGCCCTGTGAGCGGATCTCGAGTTTCAAGTTGTTCACGAGATTTATCGAGGATGTTCCGCTGATAGACAATACTGAATAGGCGTTCAAGTATTCTAAACTCCTCTTTGCCGTGAGAATCGAGCTCACCAAGTACGGCAAAGAATCCGAGTGCCTCGCCATCAAAAGCGTGCGGTAGTAAGCTAAATTTTGGAGCTTTTAAAACTGAAGTCAGCATTTCTTTGATTTGGCTAATGCTCTCGAGTTGCGAGAAGATTTCTGAAGGATCCCGGTAACCAGAATTTCGAAGATCCACTCCCACTACCTTGCCCAGTGGAACCTGAACACCAACTCCTTCTGCATAAACAAATGAGAAATGTGTTGGTAGAAATTTGAAATACGCAATCGATCTTCCCTCGAGACGATCACTAGCTAGCTGCATAAATGTAGCTAGAGCTTGGCCGGGGTCGCGGCTCATCGAAAGTTTTAGGATCGCACTTTCAAACTGATGATGAGCACCTTTCGTTGATTCGCTCTTTTCGAACGAGAATAACGGTGGCGGTGAAAAACTTGATTCATCAAGATTCTTATTTTCATAAACTTTAGCTGCGTGATTGAGCTGAGCTTCTTCTAGCTGAAAAGTTAAATATAGTTTCTCCGCCGCCTTGTCTGCTTTAACAACTAACTCGGAGGGCGATGTAAGCGGTAAAACCAAGAAGTCATAGATGGTTTCGTTTTCCATAAAGTTCAGCGCGCGCTGAGTTTGAGATCTGTTAGTTAGCAAAATAATTTGGAACTCGGAACTGATCGAGTTCAAAGCTTCAATTTGCCTACGGCTTGCATCGAGATCTGAAGCGCTGAGAAAAATTATGTGCGGAGGATTTTCGCGAACTTTTGAGATGGCTTCAACCGGATCAGAGCACTCATCGCAGCGAAAACCTGCTAGCAAAAGGATCTTTTGATAATTCTCAGAAGTATTGATGACCGGCTCGATGATGAGGACGTCAAACTCAGAACGCAGATCCTTGAGCTTCATTATTTACAAGCTCACTTTCGGACGGCGGACTTTCACTTTAGGTAAATTTATCGCTACAGTTGTATCTGCACTGTCCTCTTGAAATTCAGTCGCTGCTAATTCTTCAAAAAATATTTTCTGTTCGCTTTCTAAAGTCTCTTCAAAATCAAATTGCAGTCGCTGACGAATCTCTTTTGAGCGGGCTAGAATCTCGTTGAGATTCAAGCGAGTTTTTTCCTCGACATCTTCGAACGTCAATTCAGGCTCTATAGCGATCTCGGTAACGACGGGCTGAACAGAAATAGCGTTCGCTACCTGAACTGAGTATGGAATCGGAGCTGCTTTTGGAAGCTGATTCGCAAATCGTCCACTCAAGAAGTAGGTAAGACCGACGAGGAAAAGCCCTACAGTGATCAGCAATCCAAGCTGAGAACCCTCATTCGTCTGGGCAGGTTTGTTCATCGCAGCCTTAGGAACTGAAACTGCCGCACGAAGATTAGTCTGGCCGACTCGCAAACTCTCCCCAATCCGTTGATCATTCTCAAGATCAGCAAACTCAGTGGTGAGCTTTGCTCTCCCGCTTCGAAGTGATGAGTTCACCAGCTTGTCAGTGCTCAAGTTAGTTCCGGTGTACTGGCGTTGTGAATGAGACACTACGTTGCCGTGTTCATCGTAGATAAAAGCGGCTCGCGAAGATCCGACCCATTCATCTACCCACGCAGCTAAAGTTGTAGGCGCAATCGCGGCGAATAAATAAACTCGCTCATCGAATTGAGCGTCAGCTTCTTCGGGAAGCTCGCTAGCAGTTTGCGACGACTGAGTGACTGCGGTCATCACAAGAGCGAAGAAAGCATTTCCGTTACGATCAGTTCGTCGAACAAAGAGCGTCTCACCATCTTTAATTTGCGAGAAGTTGAGCCCCTTTAGCCAAGTGGGATCAAATGTCTGAGTGTTAGCCTCCGCCCAAACCGCTTTGTACTTCGCAACTGAGCCTTCCGGATTTTTTTGTAACCAAGCGATCGCCGAAAATTCTGAGTCGCCTGAAAGACTACTCGCCGAATCTGAATGACGTGAAGCTGCTTGAGCTAGCTGATAGCGAAGATTTGCGATTCGGTTTTCGATCGCTTGTTCAAGCCCTGAAGCTTGCGAATCTAAACTTGAATAAAAAGCTTCGCGCTTTTCAGTCGAAGATTTCTTGGACTGAGTCCATTCAGAGACGCCAATGAGTGTGATCACTGTCGCTAAGACTAGGAGTGTAAAGTAGTGCTGTTGTTTCATTGCTTTCATCCGTGAAAACTGGATTTTAGGCTACCTTCTTAATAATGGATTAAATATGTGACATCATTCTACTTTTACCTAACTCCGATGTCTATAATGCGACCAACGTCTAGCTACGGACCGAGGGTCATTTTGACTTTGCTATTGATCATGATTAGTTACTGGTTTATTTTCCTGGGCCTCCCATGGTCAAAACCTGCGATTACCTCATTATTGGTTCGGGTCTAGCTGGACTTTCGTTTGCTCTGAAGGTTGCTGACCACGGCCACGTCATTTTGCTCTCAAAAACTACGCTTACTGAAACCAACACTGCTTGGGCTCAAGGCGGGATTGCCGCAGTGATGTCGGAGGAAGATAGCTTCGAGTCGCACATTGCCGACACATTGAAGGCTGGCGCAGGCCTTTGCCAAGAACCGGTTGTTCGCGCTGTTGTTGAAAGTGCACCTGAACGAATAAAAGATTTAATTAAATGGGGAGTTCAGTTTTCGGTGTCTGACGAAAAAGGTGGGCAAATTGATCTCACTTTAGAAGGCGGACACAGTCAGCGAAGAATTTTGCACATGGCCGATTCGACCGGCCAAGCGATTCATAATCAGCTCCTCGCTAAAGTGAAGGCTCACAAGAATATCGAAATTCACGAAAATAATTTTGCCATCGACTTAATCACTCAACAGAACCGATGTTTGGGAGCTTATGTCTTTGATAAAGAGCGAAATGACGTTTCAGCGTACTACGCTCGCGCAACCCTTCTCGCTACTGGCGGCGCCGGAAAAGTTTATCTTTACACTTCTAATTGGAGTGGAGCGACTGGCGATGGGATCGCGATGGCTCATAGGGCTGGTGCGAAGATCGCTAATTTAGAATTCATGCAATTCCACCCGACTTGTTTGTATCATCCATCTGCGCGCAATTTCTTGATCACCGAAGCGTTACGAGGAGAAGGTGCCGAGTTAGTTAACTCTAAAGGAGTTGCGTTCGCGAAAGAGTATCATCCTCAGGGAAGTCTCGCTCCTCGCGATATCGTTGCTCGTTCGATCGATGCGGAGTTGAAAAAAACTGGGGATAGCTGTGTTTATCTCGATGTTACACACCGGCCAGCTGAATACTTAAAAGAAAGATTCCCGCAAGTTTATGGACGCTGTTTAGAGTTTGGAATTGATATGACTAAACAGCCGATTCCGGTTGTTCCCGCAGCACATTACTTATGTGGCGGAGTTGTCACCGATCTTCACGGTCGCACCGACGTCGTTGGCTTGTTCGCCGCAGGCGAGACGACTTGCACAGGTTTGCATGGCGCTAATCGCTTAGCATCTAATTCACTCCTTGAGTGTCTAGCGTTCTCTCATAATGCCGCTGAGTATTTGCTAAAACACAGCGATGATTACAAGCTTGCCGAGAGTGCTGAACGTCAGTGGGCAAATTTCCAAAGTCAGAATGAAGACGAGATGATTTTGATTTCTCACATGTGGGATGAGATTCGTCGCCTTATGTGGAACTACGTTGGAATCGTTCGCTCGAATCGTCGACTCGAGCGTGCACAAATTCGTTTGAAAACTATTTTAGCTGAAGTTCAAGATTACTACGGTCCTGCGAAGCTTCATCCAGATATTATTGAGCTTCGCAACATCGCTCTAGTTGCGGATCTCACCGTTCAAGCAGCGCTTTCTAGAAAAGAGTCTCGCGGTATTCATTATAATTTGGATTATCCCGAAACTTTGCCAGTTGCGAAAGATACGATTCTCTAGCCGCCGCCTGCAGGCGTGCGAATCGCAAAGCCGATATTCAAAAACAAACTAGTGCCTGGGCTTACTGCGATTCCTAAATCAGTGCGGATCCAAAATGTACTCGCAACTTTCATCAAAAGACCCGTTCCGACATGAGCGCCACCGGTCCAAATTCGATCGCCTCGGAATTCAGGCTTATACGCATTCATATCGACACCGAGATAAAAGATATTCGTGAAGCCTTCGACTGTGTTCATGTCAAAACGCATATCGAGGGATGCGACATCCCAGACAACGCCCTTTGCGTGAGAATCTCTGACGCTTGCCTCTAGAAATCCGAAAGAAAGCGGATACGAATAGCGCAGACCCCAAGTAGGTAAGATTTCAGTGACACCCGAAATTTGATTTGGAAGTAATGTTCCAATGTAGCCGCTGACCTCAGGGCCGAACTGGTTCGCAGAGGTACCCTGTGCGACCGCATTTTGACTAACCAGGACCATGAAGATGAATGAACAAAGGTTGCGCAACATGAAATCATTTTATGCGAAGGCGTCTATCGCCACAATCAGACTTGACGCATTTTTGTTAGATCATCGAAAATAAATCATGACTACACGTACAGAAGGTCACTTCTCGGGCTACAACAATGCAGATCTCTTCTATCAGACGTGGTCTATCCCTAGTCCTCGCGGGACTTTGGTCGTAACTCACGGAATGGCCGAACATTCTGAGTCATATTCTCGATTTGCTGAAGGTTTGAATAAACGCGGATGGAATGTGGTCGCTTGGGACAGCCGTGGTCACGGAAAGTCGGATGGCAAACGTGGATATGTCGAAGACTTCGCGTGGTTCAGTGAAGATCTCAAATTGTTTACCGACCACTTAAAGAAAAGTAGCTCGTTTAAAAAGCCCTTCTTCTTTGTTGCGCACTCAATGGGTGGATTAATCCTCCTTAAAAGTTTACTCAACTACGGATCAATGGGAGCAACAGCTGTTGGGTTAAGTTCACCCCTGCTCGGAATCTCAATAAAAGTTCCACCTGCAAAGGATTTTGCCGCCAAACTTTTGCGGAAAATTCTGCCGACATTCACGATGGCTAATGAGCTTCATTATGAACACCTGAGTCACGATGTCGATGTCGTCAGCAGTTACAGCAAAGACATCATGAGGCATGATAAAATCTCGCCTGCACTTTATTTTGGGATGCTCGAGACGATCGCCGACGTTGGAAGTCAGCACTTGCACATGACAATTCCGTTGTTAATGCAACTTGCAGGCGACGATAAGGTCGTTAGCCGAGAAGCTTCGGAAGAGTTTTTTGAAAAGATTGACGCTGAGGAAAAGAAAAAAATCGTTTACGACGATTTTTACCACGAGATTTTCAACGAGTCCGGACGCGAACAAGTTTACGATGATTTAAGCAGCTTTTTTGATAACGCAATAAAAACCAGTGAGAACTAAAATGAAAAAAATGTTTGGCAGCTTGTTACTTGCATCTTTATGTTCTTGCACCAGCGTTCCCAATCAACCGCAAGTAGTTAACTATCGCATTGACGAAGCTAGTTACTCGGCATTGATTGATAAAAACAGCGACGGACAAAGTGAGTACAATGGGTTTCACAATAACTTCGAGTTCAGAGGCACGATGCTAAACAGTGTTGTTAACGAGGGAATGGTGAAACGCCAAGGCGATTACTATCAGTGGGAAGAAGAGAAGCTTTCAACTGAACGTCAGAAGTTAACTCAAGAAATGTCTTCGATGACTCGAGTACACGTGAGTTTTTTCACTCCTGAAAGAAAGAACGACAATTTAACGGGAGCAAAGACTATTTGGCGTGTATTTTTGGATGCTGGCGGACAGCGCTATGTTGGAACAGTTAAAAAAGATCATCGTTTACTAGCTGAGTTACAAGTTCTGTACCCGTATCACACTCGCTGGACGACGGCTTATGTATTTGAGTTCCCTGTTCCAACATCAGTAATCGAAGGCCAGGACTCAACTCTAACAGTAACGGGTCCGCTTGGGACCCGTACTATTAAGTTTAAGGCTCACTAGTCTTTTTAAGATTTAGAGTTTGAACCAAACGTCAAAGATTGATCGCAATTTTCCCGATTTGAATTTTACTACAGACTTGAATTTAATTTCATTACCGTACTTGTCCACTTCTTTAAAGTTCACATCGTAATCTAAATCGATAGCTTCCAGCTTCATTTCAGCTAGAGTCTTAAGCTCTCTGCTGTCAGCTTTCCCGTCCCGATTGAAATCGAACCACAAGCGAAGCTTGCCGAAAACGACGTCGTAACGATCAATAACTTTGTCGCCGTTGCTGTCGTGTTTTGCGAGAGCTGTGAAACCGTTAGAAGAAAACTTGCCATCTGGCCCTAAGGTGTTGTCCCCGAATAGTTGGTCGATATTTTTGACTTCACCGTTTGAATTTGGCAACGCAAGTAAGCCGAAAACTCCCTTTTCGAACCAACTAATTTGAGACTTTGTGTACGCCGGTTTCCCGTTTGCGCCTAAGATGTCGAAGGTCACTCCATCTTGAGGAGACGAAAGAATGTCGTATTGACTCGTGTCTTTTCTAAAGTCGATATACAGAGGTGAAGCTTTAGAATCGCACTGTGTGCCATGATACGGCAAAGCGACATCAGTCTGACTCGGATTCGAATCCATTAAAATTGAGACGGTTGAGTAAGTGACGACGCCAAATTGAAGGTGAAACTCTCGAATCGACTCGTGTTGCATGACATTCTTGCCACCAGCAGTTGCCGTAACAAAATATTGTCCATCGCCAAGAACGCAGCTCCCAAGAGAGAAATATCCTGCATTTAACGAGCTTCGTAAGTCAGTTGAATACGGGATTGTGCAGACTAATGAGTCACTACTGTTGTAGATCTTAATCGACACAGTCGCAGCCGAAGCGACGTTTGTTCCGACCTCATCAGTTTGACGATCGCTGCAATGTCGACCCACCGGCACATTGGCACTACCGATTGGCGGCGTGGGAGATGGAGTTGGAGTTGCGCCATCTTTAGGAGTAGCCGTTGGATACGGAGGCACTCCATCTTTAGGTGTTGCAGTTGGCGAAGGCCCGGGTGTTGGGTAGCGGCCTTTAGGAGTTGGCGAAGGCCCAGGCGTTGTCGGTATAATATTACCGTCACCGTCAGTTACTGGCGCAAATACTCCTGTTTTCATCGCAGCTACTTTGTCGTCAACTTTGAACGCTACTTTCGTACAAGCCGACAAACTGAATAATGACAAAACAATTAGAATTAAACGCATCAAGACCCCCACGGGTTAAATCTAATGCAATCGAAGCACCAATGTTTGGGAATGCAAATAATGTATATGGATCTGCTGCTTCGAGATGGGCCGTTGGAAATAAGTAGAGTGTCTAAAATACTCTACGTACCAAAATGAGACTGATGATTACTAAAACTTGTCGCTAACGTTCCCCTGAGCAGGCAGATCATCTATAGATGTGGCCATCGTGTTCCATTGACGAGAATAGTACTCTCTGAACTTCAGAACAACTTCAGGAATCGTAATGTAATAAATGTTTTCCATGTTCGTACGAAAAGCAGCCTGAGTGAAGTTCGCTGCTCCGGCTACTACGGCCTTATCGTCGAGAATAATAAACTTGCTGTGATGGAGCTGATGCACAGACGAATTCGTCTCCATGAACTTCGCTTTCGCACCCTTGGCAATCAAACCTTTGATGTTGAGCCACTCTTGATTCACTGTACCGCCAGATTTCTTGAATGCGGGATCATTTGCATCGTAGAAAGTGTCGTCATCAGCTGTGATGCGAAGCTCTACTTTCCCACTCTGAATTCTCGTGCCCAATGTCGAAACTAATTCTTTATGTAAGAAGCGATGGCATGCTAACCAGATCTCTTTGGCTTGGTTGATACCAGGATTTTTTCCGTCACCGTTTAAAAGGAACTCGAAAGCAGTTCGTCGCCCTGATCTGTTACCAAAGCCGTGCTCGCCTTCGCCTGGAACAAAGAACGAACGGATATCAGTCTCTTCAGGAGAAGAAATCTTTTCGCGACAGTTCTTTATGTAGGTTAGATAGTCTGTGCGGCTCGCCATCGCTGCATCGTCGCCTTCAGCGTTCATCACGCAAAGGTGGCTTTGAGCGAAGTGTGATTTTACGTTCGTCGTAATGAAGTGCCAGTTTTCGTGGTGAAGGACTGGTCCCGACGTCATGTTCCCACTACTAAACACAATTCGAACTTCATCGCTTGAGCGCGGATTAAATAAAAAGATCTTGTTGTGAGCTAAGCCTAAGCCTTTAACGTTCCCACGAGTTTGGTATTTGATTAACGAAGGAGCGCACGCGACTAATTCATCAGCAGCCTTAAGATCAGTGCCCGAGTCTAAGTTGAAATCAACTTTGAGACTGCGTGTTTTAGCATTTTTGCAAAGGGCTTCTTTGACTGCCTTGTTGGTGAACGATAAGTAAGTAAACCAAACTTCTTTCGTTGACGGATCGTTGATCCAATCAACAAGTCGCTTTTGTGGACTTGAATCGCGGCTGCCTGAAGCCTCTGAATCATTCTTTGGTTCGCAGTAAACGTTTTTAGGTTTTCCGATAAGAATTTTACCGCTGCGACTCTTCACTTCACTTTTATAACGATACTCTTTGCAAACTGGCTCAGTGAATAGGACTTCGTATTTATACGGAGAGTAGTCAGACAACTTGGCTTCAGTATTCGCAACCGTTCTTGGGGTCGCTGTCGGCTGACTATGAGAACACCCTGCTAAAACTAGGACTGCGATCGCCAAAACTTTTAAGTTCATTTTATCTCCGATTAGTCTTCCTAGAGAGTAAGAACTTGATGTCTAACTGGCAAATTAGCTTCTCAGAAACAGGTAAAGTTGGGCCTATGTAGAGGCAGGGCGTTGGTCGGTAAAAAACATTGCAACGACCTGAGCTTCTGCCGGAGCCGTTTTCGTAAATACCTTTTCTGCAAACGGGTATACGGCAGCGAGCTGAATTTTCTCGTCAGGCTTGGCTAGCCCTGCCCGTCGCACAGCGAGTGAATATAGTTCCATCTGTGAAAACGCCTTCTCGTAATTATCTGAGCTCCCAGTTTTGTAATCGACAATCCAAATTTGGTTATCGACACGGCCCCACAAGTCGACTTGCCCCTCAATCAGTCGATCCGACTCTTTGAATGCAAATGACCATTCAACTTCACCTTCTTTTATCAATGTCATAACTGCCGGCTCTTTAAGTGCGCCCATCCATTCAATTGCTTTTACAACTTCGTCTACCCGATCAGGGAACCACTGCTCGATGAGCTTTTTTATCTGCACTTCAGAACGATATTTCATCATTTCCATCAGCTTGTGCACTGCAGTTCCATGCGACGAAGTCCAAATTTTGTTTAGGAAGTTTCCACCGGCAAACTTTCCACGAGAATTTGTTTCAAGAAGCTGTGTCACCGAAGTTTGTTGCACAGAAGTGCTTGAAACCTTTTTGCTCCATGGATCTCGAGTCTGAGATTTCGCTTCAGATAGCGATTCAAATTTTGCGAGAGGCTTGATTTCACGTGTTACTTCGTAGCAGTATTCTTCGGCTTGATGGCTGCCATCGCTTAGATCAAAGCGAATTTGCTCTAGCCACGAATTCTTTCGAGCCGGCTCAGTCCAACTCATGAATACAGAGTGTCGCGCACGAGTAAGAGCCACATAAAGCACTCTCTGATGTTCTTCTAGCTCTTGCTTTCTAAATTGATCCAAAAAAATCCGTTCAGCAACTGATCCAGTAAACTTTTGCTCTGGTCCGACTGGGACTCTCATTGACCAGCGATTCAGGTTCTCATCGAACAGAAAGTCTGCGTGAGTCGACAGACGAGGGCTTTCGTGAAGTCGGGGCAGAATAACATGATCAAATGCCAAACCTTTCGACGCATGAATCGTCATTAGGTTCACACGATTCGGTTCAACTGCTGTAACGGCATCACCCTCTTCTGAACCTTCAAAATCTCGGATTTCGGCCTGAGTATTTAGAATGAACTGTAGCGGATTAAAACCCGGTCGCGCTTCGTCTCCCGATAATCTCGAAATAAGTTTCCAGATATTAGATTCGCGCCGACCACTACTATCGTGAATTCGAGCGGCATCTACAAATCCCGATTCAATTAACGCCTGTTTAAACACCGAACTGATACCGAAGACATTCCGGCTCTGAAGATAGATCTTTAATCGACCAATAGCTTCGAAGTCAGTGCTATCGAGCTTGCAGACAACTGACCAATAGCTCTCTTGAGCACTTTTAATTGCACGAACTAAAAAATCATCAGCTACGCGAAACCAAGGACTGCGCAAGAGTACAATTAAATTCTGATCGTCGTGTGGGTTAACTAAAAACTTGAGAAGAGAAAGTGCATCTTGAATTTCGCGACGTTCGTAGAATCCACCGGATGCGTGCAAGTGCACCGGCACACCAGCTTCATCGAGGAGGCCCGCAATCTTAACGAGCGTCGATCGCGTTCGAGCTAGTACGCAGATTGACTCCGGCTTTTCACCATTAGAAAGCTTGTCAACAATGTGGGTGACGATTGCATCGAACTCACCATCTCGCGGTTCGGCATCAGAACTTTTCTCTGGCTTCTCCGCGATAAAAAACTTTGCGACTGCCTCTGACTTACTTAGTGCCTTTTCCTGGTACGAAAGCATGGGCATGAAACTCGAACCAAAACTTGCAAAAAAGTGGTTAAAGAAAGTAAGTAGCTCGCGGCGAGAGCGATAGTTCTTATCAAGAACTCGAAGCTGACCATTTTGCAGCCTCAGTTCGTCTTCTTTCTGTTTGAAAACTTCTGATCTTGCTCCGCGGAACAAATAGATCGACTGCTGGGGATCACCCACAATAAACACTGGCCGCTCACCAACCAGGTCGCCAAGAAGTTTTACCTGAAATGGGCTTGTATCTTGATACTCGTCAATCAGCCAATGATCCCACTCTTTAGTAAACGCTGAAGCCGATTCGCCATGTTTTC
>JAYSYM010000426.1:0-1237 GCA_043727635.1 Bdellovibrionales bacterium
TCGACATGGAACATCGGTACCGCAGTAGAATCACCAACGATGATTACGAAGTCAGCGCCGCGTCCGTAGTGTTGTTTCACGATCGATTGAACAGTGCTAAGCGTGTTAGCTGGAGAATTAATTTTTTCAACAGATACGCTGTAGCCACGTGAAGACTTGAAGGCAACGAAATCTGCTACGCCCGCAGCTAATGCCTCAGGGACAACGATTAAATAATCTTTGTATTCTGCGCGCTCAAAAGAATAATCGACAGCTGTCACTGCAATCTCAACATCTGAATTAAGAGTAACTGAATTTGAGTTCGCATCATAAGAAGCCAAGCTCACATCAAGACGAGTGATAGGAGTTCCGCGGAATGCGCCAATGTAAGTTAGTTTGTATGGCTTCTGTTCAGATTCATATTCTGATTGATCGAAAGTGAAACCTTTTCTAGTCGTTACGCAACGACAGTCTTGAGGCTGAACTGGGTAAGGTCTTGTGTCAGACAACTGCTCGGTCTTGCGAACATTGATTGATACTTCGATCTCGCTCGGTGTTCCCTGCAAAAGGAAACTCTTCACTGGTAGCTCAGGAGCGCCGACTACTTTAGTAGTTTCGATCCCCTTAACTGAAACTTTCGAGTATGTTCCAAATTTTGTTACTGCTTCAGAAACTTGTACCTTGTTCGAAGCAAAAGAAACCGTCTTAACATTAAGTTGCGCAGCCTGAGTTGTTACAGATAAGAAAAACCCAAGAAACAGAGCAACGACACTCGTCCATGTAGTCGTCATAAGATCCCCCCAAGGCTTAAGTAAAATCCTCGGAGAGTGCAAAAGCCACTTCGCATTGAAATGTCGAAGACAAACTATACTTAAGCTCTGAAATATTTCTGTTTCTAATTACGTGAGGTGAAGATGCGCGCCTTGCTAGGACTTTCGTCACACTACTTACTTAGGGAATACCTTATAGCAGCTATTCTAAAAATTTCTGGAGGGACATTCGCAAACGCTTTTCAGTCGAAGCAGAGAAAAGCGTTGCGATGTGAAGTGAGGCCAATGAACTCGACCAAAGACTACGGTCGAGATCACTTTTGGAACGGAAGATCTCCGAGATAATCCTTTTTACCAATCTCAACTCCGTTGTGACGAAGGATTGCGTAAGCAGTCGTTACATGAAAATAGAAATTCGGAATAGCGTGATGAAGTACGTAGTCTGATCCGGTCAACCACTTACTCTCCCAGCGTGGCTGAGTAATCTT
>JAYSYM010000427.1:0-1236 GCA_043727635.1 Bdellovibrionales bacterium
CTGACAAGCAGTACGAAGTATTAAAACTAGGTTCGTTTACTCCGTTTGCTACTGAATATCAGACTCTTCAAGCAGGAGAAGTGGGATATTTCATCTGCGGAATCAAAGACATCCGCGATGTTCAGGTCGGTGACACTGTCACAACTGCCGTAAGACCGGCGACTGAGCCTTTGGCAGGATTCAAAAGAATTAAGCCAATGGTTTTCTCGGGGATTTTCCCGGTTATCTCGACTGACTACGAAGCTTTAAAAGTAGCTCTTGATAAGCTTTGCCTAAACGATTCAAGTTTAAGTTTCGAAGTAGAAAAATCAGCCGCACTCGGCTTTGGCTATCGTTGCGGATTTTTAGGCCTACTTCACATGGAGATCGTGCAAGAGCGGCTCGAGCGTGAGTTCAATCTTAATCTCATCACTACAGCGCCAACTGTCGTGTACAAGGTATTCACGCATGACGGAAAAGAGATGCGACTCGAAAATCCTGCATTCCTACCTGATCCAACCAAAATTTTGAGAATTGAAGAGCCTTACGTCAAAGTCACAGTTCACACTCCGTCTGATTTTATCGGCGGAATTTTGAAATTGTGCGAAGACAAGCGTGGCATTCAACTTCAAATGAATTACGTCTCTGATAAGAAAGTGATGATCGAGTACAAGCTTCCGCTGAACGAGATGGTCATGGATTTCTATGATCGGCTGAAGTCGATTTCAAAAGGCTATGCATCACTCGAATATGAATTCATGGATTTTGAAGAGGGTGACCTCGATAAGTTAGACATTTTGATCAACGGCGAGCCAATTGATGCACTTTCATTAATCGTGCATACATCTAAGGCAGTGACCCGCGGTCGTAAGCTTTGCGAAAAAATGAAAGAGCTAATTCCACGGCAACAGTTCCAGATTAATATTCAAGCAGCCATTGGTGCAAAAGTTGTCGCGCGCGAGACCATTGGGGCGCTCCGTAAAGACGTGACAGCGAAATGTTATGGTGGTGACATTTCCCGTAAACGTAAGCTCTTAGAGAAACAAAAAGAAGGTAAGAAGCGCATGAAGTCAGTTGGCAGTGTAGATGTGCCACAAGAAGCCTTCTTAGCGATTCTTAAAGTCGAGGATTAGAATGCCGAAGATCACAGCAAGCAAAAAGTTTTGGACTGAAGGTTGGGGCTCGTTCGGTATCGCGATCGGAATCGCATTACTTATTCGTTGGGCGTTAATGGAAGCTTATGTGATTCCAAGTGCT
>JAYSYM010000428.1:0-1229 GCA_043727635.1 Bdellovibrionales bacterium
GATGATTTGCTCAAGCAGCCCGGACTTTCTAATGAAGATAGAACTATTGGCTGGACGACCAAAGCTGAAATTGCAGAGCTTCGTTTAGACTTTGCCGGAGCGATCATTGCCTTAGATCAATTGCTAGCCGGGACAGCGCCTGAAGCCAAAGCATTGAAGCTTGCGCTGTTTGCAGAACTCGCTGGCCAGCCAAGTGCAGAGCGATATCAAACTTACCTTCGCCTTTCTAAAAGCACTGAGAGTAACGCTTTGGTTGCGGCACAGCTTGTGCGCTCATCAAAAGCTCCACTTAAGGATCTCGAAAAGTTGAAGACTTATATGAGCGGTTCGCCAGAACTACTCGCACAAGTTTACGCTGAAGTTTTAGCGAAGCAGTACTCTTCAGTAATTGCTGCGACTGTTATTAAAGATGCAAAACTTCGCGCAACTCCAGCAAGTAAAATAGTAGCGCGCGTTGAATATTTGAAAGGGTTTGATTCAGTAAGAACAAAAATTTCTGCAGCTGCGCTGGACACTAGCAGCGACAGAAAACTGGCTACTTCAATTAAGTCTCGAGTTGCGCTTCTCGATCAAGTCGAAGCTAAAACAAAGCAAGCTATCGAGTCAGGCGACTGGACTTCGCAATTCGTAAGTATCGATACGCTCGCAAAAGAATCTGAGCGCTTCTATCAAGAATTGATGTCGGCCCCGGTTCCTCAGGGTCTCTCGCAAGAAGATGAGATTCAGTATTTAAGCCTCCTCTCAGCGCAAGCGACTCCGTTTCAATCAAAAGCTTCAGAGGCTAAATTGAAAGTTGAGCAGTTTGAGAATTCTGACTGGGTAACAGCTTTGAAGCAGAGCTGGAATTCAACTGCATTGCGACCACTTGTAACTCATGAAGTAGAGGCTCTTAAGCAAGTCACAAATTCGACTAAGAAGACTCAGCTTGCTGAGTTCACGACGCCGACTCGCGAAACTACAGCGAGCGCAATGCCTTCAATCACAGAAATCACAAGTGCTCGAAAGCAAGTTTTCGAGCAGCCAAAGAATCAGTCAGCTCTCGAACATTTATTAGCTGTTGAGCAACGAGCTCAAAACAAAGCAATGGTTCAGTATCTGCAGACTCGAATTGGTCAGTTATCTCCTCAGAAAGGTTCTTTATGAGAACGGTTTTAATTATCGTGGCTTTAACTTTCTCGACTCTGGCGTTGGCAGAAGAAGCTGCCACGTTGAAACAGCCTGCTAAAGCT
>JAYSYM010000429.1:0-1226 GCA_043727635.1 Bdellovibrionales bacterium
GCTCAAGAAGCGAAGAAGAAAGGGTTCTCTCAAGTTTTATGGCTTGATGGAGCTGAACGCCGCTTCGTAGAAGAAGTTGGAACGATGAACGTGTTCTTCGTTAAAGGTGACACAGTCATCACTCCAGCACTCAACGGTCGCATACTTCCAGGGGTCATGCGGGACTCTGCAATTCAGGTTTTGGAATCTCTCGGCATCACAGTTGAACAACGACCAGTTGAAGTTTACGAAATTCTTAAAGGCCTTAAAGAAGGAACGGTTACAGAAGCTTTTGGAACAGGAACAGCTGCGGCTGTTTCTCCGATTGCGTCGTTTGGAACTGAAACTGCGAAGCTAGAAGTTGGAAACGGACAAGTTGGACCGATCACATCTCAGCTCATGACTTACTTTGCTGACCTCTACTACGGGCGCATTGAAGACAACTTTGGTTGGACGCTCGATATTGATCAGCCCTACGAACTCAATGAGAACGCGTCAGTGTCCAGGCAACCTTATCTCCCAGCCGAGGAGTTAGACGACGTCGAAGCCTCTATCGAAGCTATATTGGCAGAGGTGGGCTTAGGTGATATGACTTCGGCTCATGGAAGCTCTCGAAACTAAAATTCAACGGCTTAAGAAAGAGCGAAACGCTCTGATTCTTGCTCACTTCTACGAAGATGGTGAGATCCAAGATATCGCTGACGGCATTGGTGATAGTCTCTACCTCGCGCAACAAGGTGAAAAATCTTCGGCTCCCGTGATCTTGCTTGCAGGAGTGGTGTTCATGGCAGAGACCGTAAAGATTCTCTCGCCTGATAAGACCGTTTTAGTTCCGGATCTCAATGCTGGTTGTTCACTCGTAGATCACTCTCCTTTCGATAAGTATTTTGCTTGGCGCAAGCTTCATCCTGACGCGATTTGTGTATCGTACGTAAATTCTAGTGCCGCGGTGAAATCAATTACTGATGTCGCCGTCACTTCGACGAATGCCGAGAAAATTATTAATTCAATTCCGAAAGATCGAAAGATTTTATTCGGACCAGATCGCAACCTTGGTCGGTACTTAAGTGTGAAGCTTAATCGCCCGATGGAGCTTTGGCCTGGGTCATGCGAAGTGCATGTGCTCTTCTCTTCGCGAAAGTTGTTTGAATTAAAGCAAAAGCATCCGAAGGCACTTGTGATTGCTCATCCTGAGTGTGACGAAGCAGTGCTAAACTATGCTGATGTCATCGGCTCAACGTCTCGTC
>JAYSYM010000430.1:0-1224 GCA_043727635.1 Bdellovibrionales bacterium
AAGAAGAAAATGATCAGGAAGGCCAAGCCAAGAAGAAGTTTGATCTAGCAAAGATCCTTGGCTTCGTCATGATTGCGGGTAATTTTGCAATCGTTGGCGCGCTTACTCCCTTAACGTCCGCTTGGCCGCCAAGTTTTCCTTCTGTACCCACTTCTTTTGCAACTCGAGTAACCTCTGCTGCGAATGAACGAAGTGTATCAACCATCGTATTGATAGTGTCTTTGAGCTCAAGGATTTCACCTTTCGCATCGACTGTAATTTTTTGTGATAAATCGCCGTATGCAACTGCTGTTGTGACTTTTGCGATGTTACGAACCTGCGCTGTTAAGTTGT
The DNA here is from genome assembly GCA_043727635.1 of Bdellovibrionales bacterium. Taxonomy (GTDB): domain Bacteria; phylum Bdellovibrionota; class Bdellovibrionia; order Bdellovibrionales; family JAMPXM01; genus JAYSYM01. Next base: position 334 of record JAYSYM010000430.1, read on the forward strand.
TAGCAAGGCCGTTTACGTTGTCTGTAAGATCTTTCCACGTACCAGACACACCTTTTACGTCAGCTTGTCCACCGAGACGACCCTCAGTACCAACCTCTTTTGCAACCCGAGTTACTTCGGCTGCGAATGAACGAAGTTGATCAACCATCGTATTGATTGTGTTCTTTAATTCTAAGATCTCGCCGCGAGCATCGACTGTAATTTTTTGTGACAAGTCACCGTTTGCAACTGCAGTTGTTACTTTTGCGATGTTACGAACCTGAGCTGTTAAGTTGTTCGCTAAACCATTTACGTTATCTGTTAAGTCTTTCCATGTACCAGAAACACCTTTTACATCGGCCTGACCGCCAAGACGGCCTTCAGTACCAACCTCTTTCGCAACCCGAGTTACTTCGGCAGCGAACGATGAGAGCTGATCAACCATGACGTTTATTGTGTTTTTAAGTTCGAAGATTTCACCCTTCGCATCAACTGTGATTTTTTGTGATAAATCGCCTTTCGCAACCGCTGTTGTTACTTTTGCGATGTTACGAACCTGGTTCGTTAAGTTAGAAGCTAGAGAGTTCACGTTATCTGTTAGATCGCGCCAAATACCAGACGCTCCGCGAACGTCGGCCTGTCCACCCAGCTTACCCTCAGTACCCACTTCCTTCGCAACCCGTGTTACTTCGGCAGCGAATGAGTTCAGCTGATCCACCATCTGGTTTACCGTGGTACCGATTCGAAGGAATTCCCCTTTTAGAGATCGGCCATCAATTTCGAGAGCAATTTTTTGTGATAAGTCACCTTTCGCAACGGATGTGATAACCCGCGCGACTTCGATCGTTGGTTGAATCAAGTCACCAATGAGGAGGTTGACTGAGTCGGCAGAAGTTTGCCAGGCGCCTTTGA
>JAYSYM010000431.1:0-1222 GCA_043727635.1 Bdellovibrionales bacterium
TCACAAGAAGTTATAGCAGTCGTTCCTACCTTAAGTTCTTCTTCTAGCAACGCTTTGTCATACTGTTGTAGCAAATCACCGCTGACATTCGACACTTGGAACGCTTGGGTTGCTGCGGCAGACTCCATCTTGCAATTGCGAAGATGAAGACTTACTCAAGAACAGCTCGGCAATTTTTGTGCAGCCTGAAGTGCTGATAAAAAGTAATAGAGTGACTAAATAAACGACTGAGCGGGCGCGCGAGTAGATCATCAAAGTTGCTTCCTGTTCATACGCTCGAGAATACATAGTTGCTGGCTGAGAATCGAGGAACTTGAACGTACCAAGTTTTACGACGCAATCGCTTCTGTCCCGGGACACATTTTACATTGCAGCGCCTCACGTGCTGCAGCTTCACAGCTGCGGATCACGACTAACGATTCTGAACTTATTCGCAGTGTCTGAGTATTCTTAGAACTTCTTCGGTTGTAAATGGCGAAGTGAGGCGGCCGCAGATTCCCGGTAGATTCACATCTTCGGGAGAGCGCTTTAACTGAATCGCGGGAACCTTTGAGTATTTTTCGAAGGCGTGAAATCGGTATAAAAAATTTTCTCCGCTCCTCATTACGGAATCAGTGGCAACGAGGACTATCGCCGGTGTACTTAATTTCTCGAGCATTAAGATAGCCTCAGCACCAGTGCCGGCTGAGATTACCAGTGTGATGTAGTCGACTGAGTCTTCGCACAATCTGCACGAAGGCATGGTGTTCAGCTTGAAGAAAAGCTCTCTCTTTAGTACGCTTTATCTAATGGTACAAATTAACTGGGACACAAACTTTAAAGCGATGCGCACGCAAGTTGAAAAAACTGTGATGGCGCAAATCGAAAAAGTCATCATTAGTGCGGTGGGCAGTGCACGATGCTCAGAGCATAAGAAATACGCCGAACTTAATTTGTCAGGCAAAGGTCTCGATAAATTGGATTTTCAAGTTAATGGCTGCTGTGCGGAGTTTATCGCGAAGGTTGAGGCGAAACTCGCCAACCTGTAGATCTATCGAGTGTTGAAACTAGTTTCGTCTTTCACCTGTCACAAACGCTTCACGTGTAGCTGTAATCTTGCCGTGGTTCAATTCTGAAAATTGGTTCAAAGGAGAATCTCAGATGAAAACAGGTAAGTATTTTTTGATGGTGTCGGTCTTAACTTTCTCGCTCGGCTGTCAAAGTGCAGATAAGAATATGCAGA
>JAYSYM010000432.1:0-1222 GCA_043727635.1 Bdellovibrionales bacterium
TGAACTTGAAGTTCCAGAAATTTACGATGGTATCGTGGAAATCATGGCTGCCGCTCGTGAACCAGGTCAGCGTGCAAAAATCGCTGTTCGTTCTAAAGATGCCGCTGTTGATCCAGTCGGAGCTTGCGTCGGTATGAAGGGTTCTCGAGTCCAAAATATCGTTCAAGAATTAAAAGGCGAAAAAATCGATATTGTACCTTGGGACGAAGACGTGACTCGTTACGTGGTAAATGCACTGGCTCCTGCTGAAATTGCAAAGGTATTCGTTGATGAAGGCGCGCGTGAAATGGAAGTAGTTGTTCCAGATACTCAGTTAAGTCTAGCGATTGGTCGTAAAGGTCAAAATGTTAGATTAGCTGCAAAATTAACAGGCTGGAAACTTGATATCCTTTCTGAAAGTGCTTCTTCAGCACGAACTGCAGAAAGTATTTTCAACCTCATGTTATTACCTGGAATGAACGAAACGATGGCTCAAAATATTTACCAGTCTGGTTTTGCTTCATTTAAAATCTTAGCTCAGGCTTCTTCAGAAGAAGTGATGAGCGTGCCTGGTTACGACGATCCAGCAAAAGCTGAAAAGTTAATTCAGGATGCAAAAGACCTTATTGCAAAATATGAAAAAGAAGGAACTCCGATCCCATCTCTACCTTCTGCCGCTAAAGAAACTAAATCAGCTGGATCATCAAAAGAACAAGCTGAGCAACGTTTGAAACAAGAGCTTTCAAAGTTGTCGCAAGATGATCAGGAATCAAAGGGAGAATAAAGAGTGAGTAATCCAAAAGTCTTTGAATATGCCAAAGAAATCGGGATGACGCCACTGGCGCTAATGGATAAAATCCGTGAGTGGCAGCTGCCTGTTCGTTCTCACATGGCTGAACTAGAGCCCGAAGTTCTCGAGCAACTAAAAGGAAAACTTCACGGTGGCGATAGGTCTGAAGCTGCAAAACCTAAAAAAGCTGCAACTCGAAAAGCTCCAGCTAAAAAAGCTGAAGCCGTAGCAGCAGCGCCGAAAACTGCTGCTGCCACAACAACGAAAAAAACTGCGCCAGCTGCGAAATCAACTGTCGTTCGAAGAAAAGCAACTGTCGCAGAAATTGCGGAAGAAGCTGCTCAAGAAGAACTTCAACAGCGTGAAGCTGCTGCAGCCGCGGCTGAAGAAGCTGAAGTTGAAGCACCTCAAGTTGTTGAAAAATTTGTTGCACCTGAAGCACCGGCTGCAGTT
>JAYSYM010000433.1:0-4063 GCA_043727635.1 Bdellovibrionales bacterium
CGTACTGGTAAGACGGTGTTGATGCAAAATATTGCAAACGCGATTACTGCAAATCACCCTGAAGTGAAATTGATTGTTCTTCTCATCGATGAACGACCAGAAGAAGTAACAGACATGCTTCGTAACGTTAAAGGCGAAGTGATTTCGTCTACGTTCGACGAACCACCAACTCGACACGTTCAAGTTGCTGAAATGGTAATCGAAAAGGCGAAACGCCTTGTAGAACATAAGCATGACGTAGTTATTTTGCTCGATTCGATCACGCGACTTGCTCGCGCTTACAACACCGTTGTTCCACCTTCAGGAAAAATTCTTTCTGGTGGTGTTGATTCGAATGCACTTCATAAACCAAAAAGATTTTTCGGCGCAGCTCGGAACATTGAAGAGGGCGGAAGTTTAACAATTATCGCGACTGCACTTGTTGACACCGGTTCACGAATGGACGAGGTTATCTTCGAAGAATTTAAAGGTACCGGTAACTCCGAAATTCATCTTGATCGCAAGTTGATGGAGAAACGTATTTTCCCATGCATGGACATCAATAAGTCCGGCACGAGAAAAGAAGACTTACTCATTGAAAAGGTCGATTTAAATCGAATTTGGATCTTGAGGAAGGTTTTGGCGCCGATGAACGTTGTGGATAGTATGGAGTTCTTACTCGATAAGCTTCATGCTACTAAGACGAACACTGAATTCTTAGGCAATATGGGTGGCTAGTTAAGCTGCTGAAATTGCAAAGAAATTTTTAAACTAAAGACACTCAAGAGTGAGGCTAAGTGGCTCGAGTAGGGGCCTCTGAATTGGGCTTATTCTGTGGATAAGTCTGTGGACGTGGTTTTAATAAACCATGCTCGACAACAAGGCAGACATTGTGTACTTTGGCCAACTCATTAAGACTTCGGAGACATTATGAAAGCAGAAATTCATCCAAAATATTTCTCAGACGCTGTAGTTACTTGCGTTTGCGGAACCACATTTCAAACAGGTTCGACACAAAAAGAAGTTCGCGTGGACATCTGTTCTCAATGTCACCCGTTCTTCACGGGTAAGCAGAAACTTATGGATACAGAAGGTCGTATCGACCGTTTCCGTAAAAAGTACGGCTCACCTGGCGCTGCAAAAACGAAGTAGCGAACTTAAAGTTAAATTTGAAAAAGGCTGCACCATGTGCGGCCTTTTTTTATTTTAGGAAGCCCCGATGTTTTCGAAACTTGATGATGTAGAACGCAGATACGAACAGATCAACATGGAGCTGCAGAACCCTGCAGTGACTCAAGATCAAACTAAATACCGTGGCTTGATGAAGGAGCTTTCTGATCTCGAGAAAGTCGTTCCGATCTATCGCAGTTACAAGAAAACAGTCCAGCAGGTTAAAGAGAATAAGCAGCTCTTGCTCGAGAGCGACGAAGAGATGCGCCAGATGGCAAAAGATGATCTTTCAACTCTCGAGCCTCAACTTTCCGAGATGGAAGAGAAACTTCGACTGAGCCTCCTGCCGAAAGATCCAAACGATGATAAAAATATTCTTCTCGAAATTCGTGCAGGTGCTGGCGGTGACGAAGCTTCGTTGTTTGCGATGGAACTTTTCGAAGCTTACATCAAGTATGCGGGCACTCAAGGTTGGCGCTCTGAGATTATGTCGACTTCTCTCGGCAACGTTGGTGGTTACAAAGAAGTGATTGCGTCGATCACAGGCGACAGAGTGTATTCGAAGTTGAAGTACGAGAGCGGTGTTCACCGCGTGCAGCGTGTTCCAGCGACTGAAACAATGGGTCGCGTACATACCTCAACCATCACAGTTGCAGTATTGCCAGAGGCTGAAGACGTTGATGTAACAATTAATCTTAACGATTTGAAAATTGATGTCTATCGCTCAAGCGGTGCCGGTGGACAGTCGGTCAACACGACCGACTCGGCTGTGCGTATTACCCATCTTCCGACCGGAACTGTAGTTGCGTGTCAGGATGAGCGCTCGCAGTTAAAGAATAAAAACAAGGCGATGAAGATTCTCCAGTCACGTATTCTTGCTGCTCAGCAAGAAAAAGAAATTAAAGAAAATTCGGAAGCTCGGCTTGCGCAGATCGGTACGGGTGATCGTTCAGAACGGATTCGTACATATAATTTTCCGCAAACTCGAATCACTGATCATCGAATTGGGTTAACGATTCACCAGCTCGATCAAGTTATGAGTGGGTCAATGGAAAATTTGATTGACCCCTTAATCACTCACTTCCAAGCCGAACAGCTTAAGCGACAAACCGCTCGCGACTAACCAGGTTTAATTAAATTTTTAATCGTATCGATGAGCAACTGGAAGTTGATTGGTTTAACTACGTGCGCGTCTGCTCCGGCTTCAAAGCAGCGTTCGCGCTCTTCGCTGAGAGCGTGTGCAGTCAGCGCTATGATCGGCATTGCATAACCTTTCTCGCGCAGAATTCGAGTCGCCTGCAGTCCATCCATCACCGGCATTTGAACATCCATTAAAATCAAATCGAATTCTTCCTTGAGAGCTAGATCGACTGCTTCTTTTCCGTTCGCGGCTTCCTTAAGTGTTGCACCATTTTTCGTCAGAATTCGATCCAGTAAAAGACGATTGTCTTTTGCATCGTCAACAACAAGCAGGCGCGTGCCTTCAAGTTGCTTCTCGACAAGCGCTCGATTTGGCTTGGGAGGAGCATCTGTTGCGAACGGAATACTTTCCGCAGATTTGTAGGGAAGAGTTAGACAGAACACGCTGCCGCTTCCGGCAATACTTTTTTCGAGCGTAACATCGCCACCCATTGCTTGTGCGAGCCGCTTCGAAAGCGCGAGGCCTAAGCCCGTGCCGCTGAATTGTCGAGTATACGAATTGTCGACCTGGCTGAAGGGCCGAAAGAGTGCTCGTTGTAGATCTACAGGAATTCCAATGCCTGTGTCTTCAACCGTGATCTTTATTTGTGAATCAGCGAAAGTGGTTGTCACAGTGATCGTACCAGCCTCAGTAAACTTGATGGCGTTCCCGAGGAGATTCACTAAAATCTGCCGCAACCGCAGCGGATCGCTTTCAATGTTCGGAGTGTCGATTGAATTAACAATCAAGGCGACTTGCTTTCCCTGCAGCTGCACTTTTAAGAGAGACGCGGTGTCTTCAATCAGTGTCATCAAGTTGAAAGCCGAGGTTTTAATTTCTAGTCCGCCGGCTTCTACTTTAGATATGTCGAGAATGTCGTCGATGATCTTGGTAAGTGTAGCGCCACTGCGCTGGATGATCGCCAAAAATTCTTTTGCATCGCCCGGTGCTATATCATCTTTTCTGAGGAGCTCGGTGTATCCAAGAATTGCACTTAGTGGAGTTCTAATTTCGTGAGACATATTAGCTAAAAAGGAGCTCTTCAAGCGATTAGCTTCCTCCGCTGCCTCCTTAGATTTCTGCAGCGCTTTCTCATTCTCGACTTTGTCGGTCACGTCGTTATGAATTAAAACTAACTCGGCAACCTTCCCGTCATCATTCAATATTGGATTTAAATATCCTTCTACCCAACGTCCTCGTGCCGCATTTACAATCGTGGAGGCATCATAGTAGATCGCCGGGATAGTCGATGGTTTCCCTTTGAAGCCCTCGCGAATATACTGAAGGACGCCCTGACTCTCGAGAATTGGGTCGTTCAAAATATTGTATTCTTTTAAAATGAACGTTTGGATGATGTCTTCCGGAATATTCCACAACTTCTTCCACGCGGAGTTCACTTGAAGTGTGCGTCCATCGACTGAGAGAAGTTGAACGCTGAGGGGAGACTGCTCGAACAAAGTTCGAAAGCGCTTCTCAGATTCTACGAGTGCACTCTCCGTACTCTGAAGTTGATTGGTTCGAAGTTCTACCATCTTCTCGAGTTGCTTTTTGAAGTCGGCTTGCGCTTGAGCAGCTGCCTTGAGAGCCGTAATGTCGTGCATAGCTACAACTGCACCTAACTTTTTACCCTCGCTGTCGTAGATGGCTTGGCCGTTACACAAAACTACGCGAGTTTTGTCTTTCGCGACGATGACCATCTCAATATCTTTTACAAGTTCGCCTCGTAGGGCTTTA
>JAYSYM010000434.1:0-4057 GCA_043727635.1 Bdellovibrionales bacterium
CGATGGGATTTAAGAATGCGTTGAAGCATCTCCTGCGGCAAGATCCCGACGTTTGTTTGTTAGGTGAGATGCGAGATCTTGAAACAATCGAAACTGCACTTACGACAGCTGAGACGGGTCATTTGGTATTTGCGACACTTCATACAAATGGCGCAGTTCAGACTATCAATCGTATCGTCGGTGTCTTTTCTCCCGAACATCAAGAGCGCATTCGAATCATTCTCAGCTTCGTACTTCAAGGAGTTGTGAGTCAGCAACTCCTTCCGACAATTCAAGGAGGCCGAATTGCTGCCATTGAATTTTTGTTGATGACGCCAGCGATTCGAAATTTAATCCGCGAGAATAAATCGCACCAAATTCCCGGGATGATGCAAATCGGACAAGAGAAGACAGGAATGGTAACGATGAACCAATCGCTTCTCAGTCTTGTTTTAAGAAAAAAAGTCGATACTAAGACAGCTTTTTTGGCGAGCCCCGAGCCAGAACAGTTAGATGGAATGTTAAAGAAAGCCGGAGTGTAATTTATGGCAAGGTTTACGTTCGAAGCTAAAGGCGACAATGGCCAAAACTATCACGGAGATATCGAAGCCGCAAATGAGGCAGAAGCACGTGTGAAACTTCGAGCGCAGCGCCTAACTCCTCTGAAAGTTGTTCAGAAAGCTGCGGGGTCAGGCGGTAAGAAATCGCGTTCCGGCGGTAAAGTAAAGGCAAAAGAGCTTCAGATTTTCACTCGTCAGCTCTCGACTCTGCTACAAGCCGGGATTCCCATACTTCAGAGTCTCGATTCGCTTGCGCGTGGTACGCGAGCGCCGGTGTTAAAGGCTGCCATTGCGGATATCATGCTGAACGTCCAAAAGGGTAAGCGATTTGCTGATGCTTTGGCTGAACATCCAAACGTGTTCGATAAATTCTTTCAAAACATGATTCGCGCCGGTGAAGAGTCGGGTGGCTTAGACCAAATTTTAAATCGTCTCGCCGTTTATATTGAGAAGTCGGTAAAGATTCAAGGTAAGGTCAAAGGCGCGCTAGTTTACCCGGTAGCTATTCTTGGCGTTGCTGTGATGGTTGTCTCGGCTATTTTGATTTTCGTAATCCCGAAGTTTAAAGAACTTTTCGAATCATCAGGACAAGAGCTACCTGGAATTACAGTGTTCGTTATGGGCATGAGTTCATTCATGATGAGCTACTGGTATTTGATTATCGGTGCGATGATTGGTGCGTTCTATGGATTCAAGGCGTACGCGGCAACTCCTGCTGGCAGAGCGCAGCTCGATGATTTGTTATTGAAGGCGCCCGTCATTGGAGACATCGTTCAAAAGGGTGCGATTGCGCGATTCACTCGGACTCTTGGGACCTTACTTGCCTCGGGTGTTGGTATCATGGAAGCCCTCGATATTTCCTCTCGTACTGTGAGTAATGTGACGATTGAGAAAGCCATCCTCCGCGCTAAACTTGCGATTCAAGAAGGTAAATCGATCACAGTTCCACTCTCAAAAGAAAAGTATATTCCGGCAATGGTCACTCAGATGATTTCGGTTGGGGAACAAACCGGAAACTTAGACACGATGTTGAGTAAAATTGCGGACTTCTATGAAGACGAGGTAGATGCGGCAGTTGGAGCGATGACAAGTTTGATGGAGCCAGTTTTGATGGTCGTGCTCGGTGGAATGGTCGGCTTCCTTGTGATCGCGATGTACTTACCGATCTTCAAGCTCGCAAGCGGTGTCGGCTAGTTGATGGCGAAGCCGTTAGAAGCCAACCTCAATTTTACTAATAACCGCAGCCAGATGTTAATCATCGAGGCTGTCCGGTTGGCTTTTTTCGCTGCTATTCTCGCAATTACTCTCATATTTCAGAGCTTCCAACCAGGCTTCATTAACTTTGCAGTATTACTTCCCACTTACACTCTGCTGGCTGCGGGTTTCATATTTAACGCTCTCTACTTACTATTTCTGCCGCAGTGTTTACGGCTTTGGGCCACAACAGCATTCTTATTTTTCTTCGATTCGTTTTTTATTACAGGTCTGATTTACGCAACTGGCTTAAGTCAGTCGATCTTCCTGTTCTTGTACCTCGTTAACATTATTCTTTGCGGCTTTGTCTTTCAAAGACGGGGAGCGCTGGTACTTGCGCTGTGGACCTCAATTTTATTTAGCTTCTTGCTCGTGCTCGGCCCTGAAATCAAAGGGCAGACATTGTTTTTTGCTGTTGGGTTAAATAACATCGCGTTTTTCTCGGTCGCGTTTCTATCAGGAATTTTGAGCGAACAGCTTAACTTCATGGGCTCAGAGCTCAAAGAGCGCGGGCGCGATCTCGTTGCTCTAAAAAACCTGAATCGTTTAATCATTGAGAACATGGCAACGGGCCTGGTGACGGTGGATAACAATGGAGTAGTCCTTCAAAGCAACCAATCAGCTCGAGAGATTCTCGACTTGGGTTCGCGAAGCTTGGTGGGGCATCCAATTGATGACGTAATTCCAGGATTGCTGGATCAGCTCAAGCAAATCAATTTCGCCGATCCTCGAATTCGGTCGACGAAATTCGATTGGACGTACAAAACTCCGGAGCAGCAAAAGCAAATTCTTGAAACTATAGTTGCACCACTTAAGAGTGAAGAGGGTGCTTTAACCGGCTTCGTTCTGACCTTCCAAGATCTCACGAAGGTTCGCCGTCTTGAGTTTGCCGTTCGACAATCAGAGAAGCTGGCCGCTGTCGGCCAGCTAGCGGCGGGTATCGCTCACGAAATCAGAAACCCACTTGCCAGTATTAGCGGAAGCATTCAACTGCTGCAAACTTCGTTCGGTGGTGCTCAAGCTGAAGACAAAAAACTTATGCAGATTGTTTTGCGTGAAGTCGATCGACTCGATAACTTGATTACTGAGTTCTTAGAATACGTGCGACCCGATCAGCAAAAAGATGATCCGATCGATGTTAATTCGCTGGTTAGGGAAATCACTGAGCTAATTAAGCTAAATAAGGGATTGAGAATTGATACGGAACAACGCCTAAAACTCGAAGCGACAGCGAAAATTTCGGGTCACTATGACAAGTTGAAGCAAGCGCTTTTAAATATCATCATCAATGGTTATCAATCGATGAATGACGCTGAGAAGCCGATCATCGAAATTTCGACGGAGACCAAAGATCAACATGTGTTAATTCATATTCGTGATCACGGCGTTGGAATCGATGAAAAGGGATTGCGTAAGATCTTTGAGCCGTTCCATACGACAAAGCCAAAGGGAACCGGCCTCGGTCTTGCCGTCACTCATAAGATTATTGAAAGTCACAACGGAAAAATCTTTGTTGAAAGTACGAAGGGTGTTGGAACCGAGTTTACACTCGAATTCCCAGCACGCATTGACGGGAAAACAGTACTTGCAGATTCAGCCCGACCATCGGATGATTCAGCTTGGAAGAAAAGGGGTAATGGATGAAGCCGCGCATTTTAGTCGTCGATGACGAAGAATCAATACGCGAATTCTTGGACATCATGTTACGCAAAGAAGGTTACGAAGTAACTTGCGTAGAAGACGGCAAAGTCGCCCAAGAAATGCTCAAGAAGAAATCTTTCGACTTGATCATCTCTGACTTGCAGATGCCCAATGTAACCGGCATTGAGCTCCTTAAGCACGTCAGCACGACGTATCCCGATGTTCTATTCATGATGATCACTGCGTTCGGCACAACCGAGAGTGCAGTCGAAGCCATGAAGATGGGCGCGTATGACTACATCACAAAGCCATTTAAAATCGATGAAGTTCGTATCAACATCGCCAATGCTCTTCGTAGTAAGAACCTCGAAGTTGAAAACAGAACTCTCAAGAAAGAATTAGAGCGCGAGTATAGCTTCCAGAACCTTGTTGGTAACTCGGAGTCTATGCATCGGGTCTATGATTTGATTAAGCGAGTATCAGAAACACCGACTAACGTCCTGGTCACAGGCGAGAGCGGTACCGGTAAAGAGATGGTCGCTAAGGGCATCCATTACAACGGGCCACTTAAAGATAAGCCGTTTGTTACGATCAACTGTGGCGCAATTCCTGAGTCACTTATG
>JAYSYM010000435.1:0-12144 GCA_043727635.1 Bdellovibrionales bacterium
GATTACGTGATCAAACGCCTCGCGCCCGAAGTAGGAGTCTTGGGTAAATCTGAAATTAGAAAGATGAAACGGTCGATCGGAAGTTTTCTCGGAAAGAGATACGACTTCTGGTTTGAGTGGAGTGATAAGGTGATCTATTGCAGCGAGCTTGTCTGGAAAGTTTTTGTTCGCGCACTATCACTTGAACTCGCTAAGCCACAAAAATTCAGTGACTTCGATCTGGATTCACCCGAGGCACAAGAAATGATAAAGCGCCTATACACTGATCAAGGCAAGACAGTGAATCCAGATGAGCCCATAGTAAGTCCGGTCGGAATCTTCAATTCACCACTATTGATTCAAGTTTATCCTCAGTAATGACACGACGCTTGACCAAAAGGAACCGGGTACCTTTAGAGGAAGACGCGTTTGATTTTGTAGAACTGCCCTGGAGCTGCGAGGAGGATCGCGACCATTTCTTGCGTCTCGCGACTCAGTACGCGGACGCCTGGGGGCTCTGTTCCGTCAAGAGAGACGAACTTCAAAAGCTGCGCTTGAAGGCCTTTTGATATTTGTCCGTTACGAAGAAGTTTTTCGTCGTGTCCTTCGACCCACGCTATTTTGAAGGCGGGCAAACTTTCGCGAAGGGGCACCCAAGCTGGGGCAATGAGTTGACCGTCGATCGTTGGCTGGCCCAACTCGCGCTTGCTCCAGCGCTCTTCGATCACTTCTAGCGTGAGAGCTTGATCAACTTTAAAAGGCGAAGAGAATACCCTTCGAAGCGCACTCACAGTGGCGCCGCAACCCAGTTTTTCACCAAGCGCATTTACCCACGCCCGGACAAACGTGCCTTTTGAACAAAGCATTTTCACGTCAACCCAATCTGCGCCTGCGGCAACGATTTCTAAGTCATAGAAACCCATCTTCCGCATTGGGGCATTGACTTGCTCACCTGCACGAGCCAGCTCGTAAAGTTTTTTACCGTCGACTTTGACGGCTGAGTGCGCCGGGACTTGCAACTCAATTTCGCCTTCCAAAGATTTAACTGCGATCTGCAGGTCTTCTCGAGTAAAGCTAACTGCCCGTTCACTCAATACTTTTCCGTCGGTGTCGTAGGTGTCAGTGCGAACGCCAAGTTTTGCGCGAACCACATAAGCCTTGTCGCCATTAAGAATGTAGTCTGAAACTTTAGTGCCTTCACCGATTAGCAAAACTAGAAGGCCTGATGCTAATGGATCGAGAGTGCCTGCGTGACCAACCGCTTTGGTGTTTAAAACTCGGCGCGCGCGAGCAACTACATCATGACTTGTGCAACCGGGTTGTTTGTCCACTAGAAGCAGTCCGTCGAGTGGACTCATTCGGCCTGGTCATCGCCATCTTTTTTGGCACTGATGTCGCGAAGGATCTTTTCAACTTTCATAACGTGTTCCATCGATTCATCGAGATGAAATGAAAGCTTTGGGCAAAATTGCATCTTGAGCTGTCGATCGATTTCTTTTTGAATTTCGTTTCCGAAATGTTTAAGCGACTTGAGTGACTTCTCAGCGTCTCCTGGTTTTCCCATTACTGAGATAAAGACTTTGCCGCTGCGAAAGTCTCCGGCCATGCCGACTCGCGAGACAGAAACGAGCCCACTGAGCTCGCCTCTGAACCCACCAAGTAGATAGCGAGCAATGACGTCGCGAACTTCGCGCTCTACGCGCTTAATTCTTCTGTCATCTCCGCCCGCTCCACGTCTCTCCATCTACGAAAGTTCACGACTGATAGATTCAGTATTGAACGCCTCGATGACATCACCAACTTTAAGATCGTTGTAGTTTTCAATGCCGATACCGCACTCGTACCCACTAGCAACTTCTTTAGCGTCATCTTTGAATCGCTTAAGAGACGAAAGTTTACCTGTGTAGATGATCTTGCCGTCACGGACCAAGCGAACTTGAGACTGACGAGTGATCTTGCCATCCACAACAGCGCAACCTGCAATCATTCCGATTTTTGGAACGCTGAAAGTATTGCGAACTTCTGCTCGACCCAATTGCTTTTCAACAATGTCAGGAGAAAGAAGACCAGACATGGCTTTCTTCAACTCATCCATCATTTCGTAAACGATCGAGTATGTTTTGATTTCGATGTTTTCACGCTTAGCCATAGCTTGTGCGCCAGAATCTGGACGCACGTTAAAGCCAACGATCAAACCTTTTGCTGTACTTGCCAGCAACACATCTGACTCGTTGATTCCGCCAACTGCCGAGTGAACCAATTTAATTTTTACTTCACTAGTGCCGATCTTTTCGAACATTCCTTTGATCGCTTCTACTGAACCAGCAACATCTGTCTTCAGAACTATCGGAAGTTCTTTGAGATCACCCTGTTTCATCTTTGAGAAAATTTGCTCAAGAGTAAGTTTTTCGCCGCCGCCCTTTGCTGCAAGCGCGCGATCTTTGCGAGTTTTAGCAAGTTCGTTGGCAGCTTGTTCATCTTCAGCAACGTCGAAACGGTCGCCTGCTTGAGGTGTCTCCGGTAAACCCTGAATTTCAACTGGTACGCTTGGGCCAGCTTCTTTTACTCGCTCGCCTTTGTCGTTCGTGAGACTTCGCACTTTACCAGCGATAGTGCCGACGACAACTGACTGCCCAACTCGTAATGTTCCGTCTTGAACTAGGAGAGTTGCAACTGCGCCTTTTCCTTTATCCATTCGGCTTTCAATAACAACACCCGTTGCTGAACGCTCAGGGTTTGCTGTGAGTTCTTCCATTTCTGCGAGCGCATAAATCTGCTCAAGCATCTCTGGAATCCCCTCTTTCGTGTGAGCAGAAACGTTACAGAAAATAGTGTTTCCGCCCCACTCTTCTGGAACGATTTCGAACTCAGTCATTTGCTGCTTAATTTTATCTGGAGTCGCACCAGGCTTGTCGATCTTGTTCACCGCGATAATGATCGGAACACCAGCTGCTTTAGCGTGGTTAACCGCTTCAGCAGTTTGTGGCATGACTCCGTCATCCGCTGCGACAACAACAATTACGATATCAGTAGCATTTGCTCCGCGCGCGCGCATTGCTGTGAACGCTTCGTGACCTGGAGTATCTAAGAACGTCACTAAGTGACCATGCTCTGTAGTTACTTGATAAGCACCGATGTGCTGAGTGATCCCGCCCGCTTCGCCTGCTGCAACGTTCGCTTTGCGAATTGCATCGAGCAAAGAAGTTTTACCATGATCGACGTGACCCATAACTGTCACTACAGGTGGACGAGTAATCTGTGCGGCATCAAGATTTCCGAACACGCCCGATTCAACTAACTGCTCATCAGATTGGAAAATGTTCTGCGCTTCGAAACCAAATTCAGTCACAATCAACGAGACCGTATCGAAATCAAGTTGTGTGTTCATCGTTGCCATCACACCTTGAGTCATCAACGTCTTAGTGAGTTGTGCAGCTTTGAGGCCCATCTCTTGCGCTAAGTCTGAAACTTTAATCGTGTTGTTTACTTTAACAACTCGCTTAGAAGCTTTAGCTTTCGTGATTTCGGTACGCTTAGATTCGCGAGCTAACATGCCCTTTTTCTTCTTGGGCTGGAACACCATTTCGCGTTTACGGAATTCAGTAGCAGAGAACGAAGCTAACTGGCCTTCGAGCTCTTTTTCACGCGCAGTTAATCCGCCAGCTGCGTTTTCAGAAAACTTATCTTTCTTTTTATTATCAAAACCGCGCTTCTTATCGAAGTTGTTCGCGTCTTCACCAAACGGCATTGGAGATGCTGGTGCTACGAAACCAGTTCGTAGACCGCCGCCACTACTTGGGCCACCTGGTCGTGAGGTACCTGGGCCGCTAGTTCTTGGCATTCCCGGTCGGCTTGCATTTGGATCACGCGCCGGAGTTGTTCCGCCAGGAGCTTGAACACGAGATAAATCCATTCGTCCGACGATGTTTCGGCGAGGCGCTTCTGAGCGAATTCCGCTTGAAGGTCCACCGCTCGTCATTACAACTTCGCGTTTGCGAGCTGGAACATTAGATTTTGGAGTTAAGTCAGGTCCCGATGCTGTGACAGCCGCAGGGTCGACGCCGGCTGGTGGGGCAGTTGGAGTATCGATCGATTCTGTCACTTGTGGAGCAGCCTCTAAAACAACGCCAGCTGGCGGTTGGTTGAAAGTAGGGACTGACTCAAAAGCTTCAGTTGCTAATTCCGAAGCCTCGTCTGCTGTCGAAACGCCTTCGGCTGCAGCTAGAGCTGCCGATTCTTCTTCATCAACTTTTTTGCGAACCACAATTTTTGCTGCAGCCTTTTTAACAACCGCACGTTTAGCAGTTTCTGGAGCTTCTGCAGCAGCAGCCTTCGCCGTTGTCTTAGTTGCGGACTTTGCCGCAGTCTTGGTTGCGGTGCCGGCAGCAGCTTTAGTTGCAGTTTTCTTTGCCGCCGCAGTTTTCGCAGCTGACTTCGCTCCTGGGGAATCTTTTTCAGCAGCTTCTTTTTTAGCTGGAGCTTTACGAGCGACTTTCTTCTTTGCCGTTGAAGCAGGTGCTTCTTTGTCAGCTTGAAGCTTCGCACGGATTTCATCTTGCATATCAGGAGCAAGTTCAGCCATGTGACTTCGTACAGGAAGTTTCCACTCACGGATTTTATCCATGAGCGCTAACGTCTCCATGCCAATCTCTTTTGCGAATTCAAATACCTTCGGTTGACTCACTACTGGGTATCTCCTGTGTTTGTATCGGCAGCTGCTTCTGCAGGGGCTGTTACCGTTTCTGGAGCAGCTTCTTCAGCTGGCTTATCAAGCGCAGCTAATTCTGCCTTCAAGCGGCTCTCAGCTTGCATCTTCGCATCGCCGTGAGCTTTTGGAGCGCTAGCTTCTTTTTGTGGAGCGCTCGGAATTGGTGTGCCTTCGGTTTCGTACTTAACGATGAGGTCTTTCGAGTCTTGAATAAGCTTGTCAGCTTTTTCAGGAGTATCGTAACCAGGAATCGCCATGATGTCTTCTTGCGAAGCGGCCGATAAGCTTTGGAATGAACCGAAGCCTGACTGGAAAATGTTTTGTGCCATTGTGTCTGAGATGCCCGGAATCAACATCAAGTTGAAAATCGCATCTGCAGTTTTTTGAGAAGCGTTTGATTCAGACAAGATATCAAGTTTCCAACCAGTTAACTTCGCAGCTAAACGTACGTTCTGACCGCGCTTACCGATGGCTAAGCTTAACTGTGTATCTGGAACAACAACTTCCATCTCTTTGTTCGCTTCATCAACGAACACTCGAGAAATTTCTGCTGGAGCGAGAGCATTCACTGCAAAGCGAGTCACATCTTCGTCCCAAGGAACGATGTCGATTTTCTCGCCTCGAAGTTCCTGAACGATCGTTTGAACTCGGCTACCCTTCATCCCTACACATGCTCCAACTGGATCAACTGAAGGATCTTTAGAGTAAACTGCGATTTTAGCGCGAGCACCTGGCTCACGAGCAGCGGCCATGATTTGCACGATGCCGTCATAAATTTCTGGAACTTCCATTTCAAACAATTTCACTAAGTACTGCTCAGAAGCTCGAGACATGATGATCTGCGGGCCGCGAGTCGTTTGGCGAACATCAGAGATGTAACCTTGCAAACGATCACCTGGCTTGTACATCTCACCCGGAATTTGTTCGCGTGGTGGAATGTAAGCTTCAGTACGACCTAGATCGACAACGATAGCACCTCGTTCAACTCGGCGAGCGATACCAGAAGCAACTTCGCCTTTACGCTGTTCGAATTCGTTGAAGATAATATCGCGCTCAGCATCGCGTACGCGCTGAGTGATAATCTGCTTAGCTGTTTGAGCAGCAATCCGACCCAAGTCAGTAGCTTCCATCTTGATACCGATTGAGTCATTCAACTGAATGTCAGGATTGAACTCGATCGCATCTTCGTAAGTGATTTCAATTTCTTCATCGATGAAAGCCTCAGCTGTTACAACTTCTTTGAACTCGTAAAGTTCTACTTCACCAGTTTCTTCGTTGTACTGAGCTTCGATCTCACGGTAAGTGCCGTACTTCTTACGAGCGGCAACTAGCATCCCTTGAACAACTGCATCGATAACGATTTGTTTGTCGATACCCTTATCTTTGCCGACTTGTTCAATCATTCGGCTCAAGTCTGAGAACATATTTTCTGCCATCTTCATCCCCTACTTTTTACTTACTGATTCTTTTTCTTAAACTTATTCTTGTTCTTGTTGTTCGCCGGATTCTTCTCACCTGGAGCTTCAAACTCGAAAACCTTGTGAGCTTTTGTGATCTGTTCAAACGAAACATTCACTAACTTCTCTTCCCACTTCATTTGAATACCCGACTCATTTACTTGCACTAATTCTCCAGACACTTGCTTTGCTTTTCCAAGCTCCGGCACTTCTGGGTTAATCTCTAACAGCGGCGCGAACGTGCGAACAAAAATCTGCTTATTCAAACACTGTTCAAAATGCCACTTCTGCTTAAGCACTCGCTCTAGCCCCGGACTCGATACCTCGAGGCTGTAGGCTCCGCCCGGAACAACTTCTTCTTGAGCGTCGAGAAACTCGTTCATACCGCGAGAAACTTTCGCGCAATCGTCGACCGACACTCCACCTTCAACACCTGGCTTTTCGATGTATACGCGAAGCGCGCGACCCGCACCTGCGCCGATGAATTCAAGATCCCACAATGAGCAGCCTTCACGTGTGCTCACGTCTTCTGCGATCTTCTTCACTTTTTCTAAAAACGTCGACATCAATACCCAACAATAAAAAAGGCCCTTGTAGGGCCTTGAACAACTGCATCTCAACTGCATATCAACTGAGTAATAGGGATTAACAAAGAACCCCTAGGAATGGCAAGGATTATCCGTAGTTATAGAGGATAGCCGAGCCACCATCTGCATAGTATTTTGAGCGCTTCCCCTTCGCTTTGAAGCCGAAAGTTTCGTAAAGCCTAATCGCGGGAGTATTAGCTTCGTGCACCTCAAGCCAGATCTGGAGCCCGAGGTCACGAGCGTCGATGGCCAAAAGCTCCAATAGACGCTGCATATAGCCACTTCGTTTTTTCTCGGGACGAGTCGCTAAGTAGCTAATTTCAAAAGCTAAAGGCGTCTTACGATAGAGGATAAAGGCCTGGGGATCACCGTTCTCGTCGCTGGCGATCAACGATTCTTGCTCTTTGAGCTCAGCGTTGAACTGCTGATCGGTCCAGTTAGGCGCGCCTGGTAGATTCTGATTAGCTTTAAAAATCGTAAAAAGGACCGTTGGGTTTTCCGGCATGGTCAGCCTGCCACAAAATTTCGCACCTTATATTTCTTTTGAAGGATTTCGAGCCAATCCTTCATGCGTCGGTCCATCTGCTGCTGGCGCAGATGCGCTTTGATGCTGTCTTTGAAGGAGGTGAACGGCAGGTTCCCGAACTTAAGCCGATTTTTTTTGAAATAGGCCTGGGCTTCAGAATCAGTGACCGGCATTAACGAAGATTCAGTTTTTAACCGGATAAAAGATTTTGCGCTTAATTTTCGTTTCAAAACTTCTTCGAGTTCTGATTTGCTAACGTCGAGTCTTTTCCACCCCGATGAGTTGGCAGAGCCTTTTTCAACTTTTGAAATGGCGTCTTCAACTGCAGCTTTTGAAACTGCGTCGGCTGAAAATGATTGAGCTTCAAAATAAACTATCCACTCAGTAAGCACGTCGTTCACTTTTGCAGGAAAATTTTCGTGACCAATTTCGGCGATCTGCAGTGACTTTCCGTCGCCCTTTGCGCTCAGAACAGTTTCGACAGCCTCATTGATTTGGACTTCACGACTCGTGATGAATTGATCTTTTGCTTCGCCCACAACTTTTGTAACGACCCGATTAATATTCGTCGCCGAAAAACTTGTTGAGGCCGCTAAAGCGATGACGAGAGGCAGGAATATTTTTTTCACTTCGGGATTAGTCTGACAGACCCCTTGAAAAAAGCCAGCCGAAAAAGCTCAAGAAAAGACCAAGAAAAGAAAAAGCCCCATGTTTTACATGAGGCTCTTTCCACAGGAGTAATCTAATTAACTGGACCTTTCAGAACTAGAACAAGAACTTACCAGCAAGAGAGATCGTGTAGTACTGGAGGTCTTCAACTGCTGAACCAAACTGAGTGCCTGGGTTCACGATTGACTGTTGGTAACGAGAATCTTGGCGGCTTGTTACATTCGTCATGTACTTAAAGTCTGCGCCAATTGCGAAGTTGTCGCTGATCGACATGTCTGCGCCCGCCGTTACACCAACGTCAACTGCTTGAGTTGAACATTCAGCTTCTGGTCCGTTGTACATACCTGAGTTGCGATCAGAGTAAGTTCTGTGAGTGTAGCTCACTAAACCACCGATGAATGGACGAAGGCTTCCTGGCAAAATCTGGAACTTTACTGCAGCACTTGTGTTGTACTGATCTAAGTTCTTGAATACCGGGAATGCGCCACCGCCACTGTATGACAAATCTTCGATGTCGAAGTTTGAATACTGGAAGCTTCCTTCAACGATTACGCGATTTTTAGTAACAACACCTACTGCGAAACCAGTCGAACCGTTTCCGCGCATGTTAACTACATCTGGGTATTCGCTCATCCCAGCAAGAGCACCAACGTAAAGTTGTTGTTTCTCTTTTTTCTTTGAATATTCACGCTCATCAAGAGCTGCGCGAATTTCTGATTTCACATCAACTGGCTCATGGTGTGGCGCTGATTGTGAATCTGATCGAATTTCTAATTTAGCTTCAGCTGCTGCCGCTGCTGCAGAAGATGTTCCGCTAGCCACTGCTGCTGAAGAGGCTGCCGCAGAGGCGCCGACTACTTCTACTGTAGGAGGAGCAACTGGTTGAGCCATAACTGGGGCCGGTGCTGGAACTGCTACTACTATTGCTGTAGCACTTGCTTCTGCCGAAGCAGATGCACCACCGAAAAGCTTATCTGCACGAGCTGCTTCATCGCGCATTCGAGCTTCTTCAAGCTTCTCAACGATTTTTTGCTCTGTATCAGTCTCCATATCAGTACGTGCTTTACGTAATGAATCGGCCTTCGATTCGCGCAAGTGCTTGCCTTCAACTACTGTTACTGGCTGCTCTTGTGGACGCATTACCTGATACACAGGCGCTTGCTGAAGAACGATTGGAGTTTGTTGAACGTGCACGCTCTGAGTATTCGTCGGCGTAACTTCAACCACTGTGTTTGTTGCTTCGTCGTACTGAACTGCTTTTTTCTGTGAAGCCATTTGTACGGCATTACCGTATTGGTCCACATACTGTTGTGCGTGAGCTTGGCTAACAAGTACAAGTGCTGCCAGCACGCTAAATGTCGCTTTCATCTATTACTCCTGTTTGGTCTATCTACTATTTCGGTAAACCTTTTATTCGAACGCTTAGTTAGCAAGCAGTGTGCCGAGCAGAGCCGCGCATCAAGTCCGCGATTTTTGAAGCGAAATACGATTTAATCGGCTTAGGAGCATTGGCGATATCTTAAAGTGGCCGTTTGATTTGTAAGGTTGTAACGGAGGTTTTGAAAAAACTTCGATTGCCCCTAGTAAAGAAGTTGCTCACTTGATCCCAAATGCATATCCTCGTTTTTCTAATTTTCTACGACCGATGGCTCTGTGGTGGAATTGGTAGACGCGCTGGACTCAAAATCCAGTGCCCGTAAGGGCGTGGGAGTTCGATTCTCCCCGGAGCCACCAAATTAAAATACCAACCTCAACAGGTTGGTATTTTTGTTTGTAGCTCTGGATGAATCGAACGAAAGAGTTCGACAAAAGTAGCATGATGCTACTTTTGCGCGTAGCCCGCAGGGGCAAGCACAGGATGTGCGAGCCATTCTCCCCGGAGCCACCCCGCGAAATCAGTTCGATTCGCTCTCGTAAAGACCACTCTGTGATTTGGCAGATTATAACCTGCCAAATCACAGAGTGTTCACTTAGTCGCAGGTGCGGTTGCGGAATTGTGAAAGCTCGTTTTGAAAGCCTTCGTTGAACGACTTTTCATTGACTGCGATTCCGTGCTCTTCAGTGCAGTTCTTTCGATAGAAGCCGTATAAAAGTTAGACACGTAAAATTTCGTATATGCGATCTCTCCTCCAACTCACGTCAAACTTCTGATCACCGATTTAAATGATTTCACTGTGTGACTCGAAATTCGCGAAAACCCAGACGAATCGCTATCCTCCGAACGTTATTAAGAACTTTGGAGCGTTTATGAAAAAGCTGACTTTGTTAACTCTTGCGATCCTACTCACTTCGACTGCGGCCTTCGCTCAAGAAGTAGCCCGCTACCCTTATATGAACCTAATTTCGGGGAACGATCGCCTTTCGTGGAAGGTCACGAAAGCAGCTTGGGATGACGCCGATGAAAAAGCCTTCGGTGAATTCGTTCAGCAAATCGGCTTGGCTGCTGAAGCTAAAAAATGCCGAAGCTTCCAGTCCTGCATGACGAATCCCGCATTCAATACACTCTTTGATCCTTCAGATGCAGCAGTCCGATACTTCGCAGATTGCGCTGACGTGCCGTACTGGTTACGAGTTTACTTCGCTTGGAAAAAAGGTCTTCCGATGAGCGTGACAGTGAACACTACTCCTCGCGACCCTAATGACCCAAAAGGGACTTCACGCAACTCAACAGTATTAGGAAACCGTGTTCTACAACGTGCAGATTCTGTTGCAAAAAACGGTCGCTTTCCAGATGTTACTCAGTTCTTAAGCTCTACTTCTCGCCATGGTTTGATTTTGGACAGCGTTAGCAGCGGGACACTTCGTACTCCCGTAAAGCCAGACCCTAGCGAACCTCTTGCTGACTTCTATCCAATTAAGATCAATCGCGATTCAGTTAAGCCAGGCACTGTGATTTACACAGCTGATGGCCACGTAGCAATGGTTTACAAAGTTGATTTAGATGGAAACATTCGCACTCTCAATGGACACCCTGCTGATCCTAATGCTGCGCAAAGCCCGCTTTCAGTTCGTGATTACAACGACACGTTCAAGCGCAGTCGCCAAGAACACGGCTCGATCTTCAAAAATTTCCGTCCATTAGAAGTTGTTGGCGCCACACGCGATGCGAATGGCAACTTAATCGGCGGAAACATCCGCTTTAAGTCAGATGCTGAGCTTGGTTCACTCGTTAGCTACCAACAAGCAGAGAAAAAATTCACTTCAACGGCAGAATACTTCATGTTCGTTCGCACAAACATGGCTTCAGGCGACTTGAAGATGGATGTTGTCATTGAATTCAAGCGAAGCTTAAAGAACTTATGCGACACGATTCAAGGACGCGTCGAGCTCGTTGATCAAGCTATTAGATCTGGAATGGATCAAAAGACTTTAGCTATCGGTCCAGACAATATTTTCTCTGCTCATGGTGACTGGGAAAACTATAGCACTCCGAGCCGTGATGTAAATATTCGAGTTCTATTTAAGAAAACATTAGACGATCTTAAAACTTCAGTTCATCAGCTAAAGGCCGGCAACAAAACTTACGTCTACGCAAAACCAATTGCCCAGCTTCCAGAAGAGCTTCGCCAAGTTTATAGAGAGAAAGCTTTAAGCTGCACAGTTACTTTCACTAGCCGCTCAGGCGTAACAAAGACGCTCAATCTTCAAGAAGTTCGCGCACGTATTTTTGCAATTTCATTTGATCCGTATCAGTGTGCAGATCTTCGTTGGGGCGATCAACAAGCCGGCAAGGAGATGTGCCAAGAAGATATGCGCTGGTACAACTCACAACAATACCTCCGCAATATGACAGAGAAGACCTCTGACAATCACAAAATGACTGTTGAGCAAATGGAAGCTCAGAACCAAGCAAAGAATAAAGCTATTGTTTGGGAGACGGATATTTGGGGTTACTTGAAGCCACTTTCGATCGCAGCTCCCGTTCGTTAATCTTATCGACTGAAGTTCTGCGCATCAGCCAGAACTTTAGGTCCCCACATAATAACAGATGAAGACGTCAGAAACTTCTGCACGAAGATGGCAGTGTTGTTTACGTTTTCGTTCTGCCAATACATGACACAATCCCTGTCGGTCGTATGAGCGCCGTGAGCATGATCTTGGTGAGGCGACGCCATAGGAACCCCGTTGTTTACAAATCCGAGCGCATGGCCCATCTCGTGAATTAAAGTACTCTGCTCTACAAATTTTGCAGAGATGCTATTAACGCCGAGTCCGTTT
>JAYSYM010000436.1:0-1211 GCA_043727635.1 Bdellovibrionales bacterium
TCCTATGCGAGCGTTATTTGAAAACGCCGCACGTGGATCGAGAGTCGTGTTGTCGATCACGAAAATTCCAGACGGACTTGTGCTAGCGCCATCGCGGAATCGACTGTAGTTCGCACCTTGATTGTAAAGTGTGCGCCATGCATCGGTTGCTCCAACTGCAAGTCGATAATCGTATCCGCGCGAATCGAAGCTATCGATCCAATTGGGAAATGCATCAGCCAACGCATCTTGAGATGATTTCATCGAACCGGAGTTATCGATCATCCACAAGATATCGATCTTACCTTTTACAGTCTGAGTCGTCTGGCGGAACGCATTGTCCTCAGGGAGGAGAGAGTAAGTTGCGCCACCACTACCGCATGCGGCAAGTCCACACGCTGCTACTGTTAACATCACTACTCGTTTAAAGACCGTCTGAGTTTGCATTGCCATAGCCCCTTTAAAGGCGATCGTTTACTTACCTACGTACTGATTTAACGGAAGAAATAGCCAAGACTAAAACCCTGGTTAAATACGCGTGACCACTAGACTTTTAGCCATTTGTGCTTGAATGAGGCGCTCTAACTAGCGGGAATTATTCACTTTCCGAAAAAGGTCGAGTTTTCAAAGATATAAGTCCGGTATACAACTTCGACAGTTTTCGAAAATCGAAAAATGCAAAGTTCCCGAAAGTGTCTAACTCTCTCGTACAAATTCAGATAAGGTGCGTGCGATGTCAGATTTCTTAAAAGTCGTACAAGCAGTAAAAGCAGGGAACTCTGCGCTCGCAGTTTGGCAAAAGCTCGAACCTGCTGAGCGATTAGAGAAGCTTAATTCCTTTCCGCAACTTCTGGCAGAAGCGCAACGCGAAATTTCGGTCGAATATTCTCGCGAGGCCGGCGCTCCTCAGTTGCCAACGCTTGATCTGATGAGCTCGGTTGATTTGGCGAAGCGGGTGCTTGCTTGTGCTGAAGAGCTTCAAAGCTCAACTGAGTTCAGTTATCTTCCGGTGGGATTGATTGGTTTGCTTACCGGCGCGACCAACCCATTTTCTTCAGCTGTATCTCGAATTCTTCCAGCTCTAGCGCAAGGAAACGCGGTCATTTGGCAGCCATCGGCCGATGTCGAAAAAACAATTCACAAGATGGTTGAGTTAGCTTTTGCGAAGTTGAATCTCCCGGTGGGCCTAATTGGCGTTTTGCCGGCTTCTAGCAGCGAGATCTCGCAAGGCA
>JAYSYM010000437.1:0-4039 GCA_043727635.1 Bdellovibrionales bacterium
GCGATTTGCTTTGCACCCGGAACTTCAACTTCATAAGTGTAAACACCTGAGTTTATATACGGGTGCTCAGTAGAAATTGTCGTGCTCACACGTGACTGCCAATTCGACGGATCATTAGCGTCAGCAGCATGCTTCGTATTTGTTAAGGCTGCATGCGCATCGACGATACCGTTCGATACTACTCCGCCATTAACTCCTGCAAGTGGGCGAGAGGTTTCGATCAATCGATTGCGAATTTCTTTCGGATCATAAGCTTTACATTTACCTAACTGACAATATTCATTTGCGAGCAGAAGTGCCGCCACACCCGCAACGTGCGGTGCCGCCATCGATGTTCCTGACATCGATTTGTAACCACCAGGAACTGTGCTGTAAATATTTACGCCCGGAGCCGCAACGTGAACTGTTTTCGCGCCGTAGTTCGAGAAAACCCCGAAGTTCCCACGGTTATCCACAGCCGCGACCGACACGACGTTATCAACTAAATAGCTTGCCGGATACGATGGTCGAGCGTCGGTGTTTTGAGTTGAGTTGCCTGCTGCTGCAACAAATAGAATTCCTGCGTCGTTCGCATCTTTAATAGCTTTTTCGAGAGCAACCGAGAAACTTCCGCCACCCCACGAGTTACTCAAGATGTGAGCGCCAGCATTGCGAGCGTAGTCGATACTCTTAATCGCGTTTGCTAAAGATCCGCTGCCCTCTTTCGTCATGAATTTTAAACCCATGATGCGAACTTCCCAATTAACTCCTGCTACTCCGGCCGAATTATTGCCGTCACCACCAATAGTTCCTGCGCAGTGAGTTCCATGGCCGTGATCATCAATTACTTTTCCGCTGTCATTTGCAAAATCGTATCCGTGAATATCATCAACGAATCCATTGCCATCGTCGTCGACCCCCGACTTACCTTGCGCCTCAACATTATTTACCCAAGCATTGCGAGAAAGATCCGGGTGCGTGAAATCAACACCGGTGTCGATGACTGCGACAATCACATTTTTTGAACCTGTTGTTGTGTCCCACGCTTTTTCAGCGTTGATATCGACGCCAGCAACGCCTGCCTTACCAGACGGATCTTTTCCGCCAGTGTTCGCAAGACCCCAGAGCTTTTCATAATTCGGATCGTTAGGAGCTTTATTAATTGAGTAAAGATAGTTCGGCTCTGCGTACTCAACCATTGGGTTGGAGTTTAACTCTTGAAGTACGGCCGAGGGATTGCGCGAGAAATCCTTACGAACTAGAGCCAAGTCCTTTCGTAGAAGCTCGACGACTTCACCATTCACTACTTGTGAGAGTTGACTGGTTGTAAAGGCCGCAGGCGCTGATTTCAGTTGAACAATATATTCACCCGGAACAGCGTTGTTTGCTTGTGCAGAGAAAGAAACGAGAAGAGTTGCGGCTGGCAAGAGCCCGCCTAAAGCGCGACCGAACAATATTCCCATTATTTCCTCCATGAAAACTTGGGAGCCATTCATCCTGAATAGCGTTCGATCATGTTAACAAGGTTCTAGTTTTTGAATTGGCCTAGGAATCTGAAACTAGTCTTATGCTTTAGGCAAATTTCTTTGGTCGTGGTGATGAAGGGCTGCAATCAAGATCCAGCTTGAAGGCGAGCTGCTCAGGTTTTGCAGGACCTTTTGACGGAGAAGGGTTCGAGACTGTAAACGCCTCTTTCACTTCGACTCCGTAAGCCTGGCGAATTAAATTCTTAATGAACGCTTTTGTGGTTTCTTCAGAAGCACCTTCTTTGAAACCGAGATCCTTCATCATATCGCCGACTTTTTTCATAAGACCCTCTTCCATGTGATCGGTCTTTTGATGTCCATGCTTGATGAATTCTAAGGTGCAAATCAGTGTTGAAATCTTGGCCAGAAAAATATTAGAGAAACAGTGGAGTTTCTCGCTCAGAGCCCCTCGAAACGGAAACTCCACTTCTATAGTGTAGACATGGATTTCGCGGCTTCGGTTAAAATATTCTTGAGAATTATTAGTGACTTAGAGTGTTAGAGAAGTTTGTCTTGTTTTGCGCAAGGCGCACCTAACTTTAACTATTAGCAGAGCTTTTATTAGCCGGCGCCGTCGCCGCCGGCGACCGGTTCACGGTGCTTAACTTTGGCTTTCGCGTAGTCGCGATAAGTTCGAACAATGTATTCAAAGCTAATCATCTTAGGACAAGAAAGCGAACAGGCACCCGTGTTGCTGCAGTTGCCGAAGCCGGCTTCTTGCATTGTATCCATCATTCTTAAAACGCGCTGATCACGCTCAGGCTGACCTTGAGGCAACAAAGCTAAGTGCTGAATCTTTGCAGACGTGAACAACATCGCCGAAGAATTCGCACAAGCTGCGACACATGCTCCGCACTGAATGCATTCTGCCGCATTGAAGGCAAGGTCGGCTGCAATCTTAGGAACAGGAACAGAGTTTCCGTCGACAGCGTTGCCTGTGTTTACAGATACGAAACCGCCAGCAGAAATAATTTTATCAAGGGCCGAGCGATCAACGCTCAAATCTTTCACCACCGGGAATGATCTTGCGCGGAAAGGTTCGATAATAATCTCTTCGCCATCTTTGAATCGGCGCATGTGTAACTGACAAGTCGCCGTTCCTAGATCAGGGCCGTGCGGATTACCGTTAATCGTGATTGCACATGAACCACAAATTCCCTCGCGACAATCGTGATCGAACGCAACGGGGTCTTTCCCGGTTTTGATCAACTGTTGATTGATCACATCAAGCATTTCTAAAAACGACATGTCGACCGAGATTCCATTCGCGTTGTGATCTTCGAAATGGCCCGCAGTCGCAGTATTTTTCTGTCGCCAGATTTTCAACTTTAAATTAATTGTCTGATTTGAACTTCCGCCCATGATCGACCTCTACTTATAGCTGCGAGTGCTTGGTTTAACTCGCTCGAATGTAAGTGCTTCTTTATTTAAAACTGCTGGCTTACCGTCGCCGGCATACTCCCACGCTGCCACGTGTGAGAATTTCTCGTCATCACGCTGAGCTTCACCATCTGGAGTTTGATATTCTTCACGGAAGTGCCCACCGCACGATTCGTTTCTCTCGAGAGCATCACGCGCCATCAATTCACCAAGCTCCAAGAAGTCAGCCACTCGGCCAGCCTTCTCAAGTTCTTCGTTTAAGTAATTGCGCTCGCCAGGAAGAGCTAAGTTTGACCAAAACTCTTCACGAAGCTTCGGGATTTTTTCGAGAGCTTTCTTCAAGCCAGCTTCGTTGCGGGCCATTCCAACGCTGTCCCACATGATGTGACCAAGTTCTTTGTGGAACTCGTCGACTGTCTTCGTCCCTTTGATTGAAAGCATTTTGTCGATGCGCGAACTCACGTGCGCCGAAGCTTCTTTAAATGCTTCGTGGGTCGCATCAACTTTCGGTAAAGTTGTGCCCGCAAGATAGTTGCCGATTGCATACGGCGTAACGAAGTATCCATCAGCGAGGCCTTGCATCAGTGCAGAAGCACCCAAGCGATTCGCTCCGTGATCCGAGAAGTTCGCTTCACCTAAAACATGAAGACCAGGAACTGTGCTCATCAAATTGTAATCAACCCACAAGCCGCCCATCGTGTAATGAACAGCCGGGAAGATTCTCATTGGAACTTTATATGGATTGTCGCCTGTGATTCGCTCGTACATCTGAAATAAATTTCCGTAGCGCTCAGCAATTTTGTCGGCACCCAGTCGACGAATAGCGTCTGCGAAATCAAGATAGACAGCCATTTTTGTCGGACCAACTCCGCGACCTTCATCAACTCGGTACTTAGCTTGTCGAGAAGCAATATCTCGCGGAGCAAGGTTTCCGAAGCTTGGGTAAACACGTTCGAGATAATAGTCGCGATCGTCTTCTGGAATTTGTTCTGGTGGTCGCGTTTCGCCAGTCTTTTTGGGAACCCACACTCGCCCATCGTTTCGAAGCGATTCAGACATAAGCGTAAGCTTCGACTGATAATCGCCTGCAACTGGAATGCAAGTCGGGTGAATTTGCGTGAAGCAAGGGTTTGCGAACATCGCTCCCTTCTTGT
>JAYSYM010000438.1:0-4033 GCA_043727635.1 Bdellovibrionales bacterium
CTAATTTTATATAGGAGCTGACTACCAGCCGCCCCCGCCGCCACGTCCGCCGCTGCCTCCGCCGCCACCACCACGACCGCCACCGCCACCGCCACCGTATCCGCCACCACCGCCGCCACCACGTCCGCCGCCGCCGCCGCCACGGAATCCGCCGCCGCCAGTGCGAGGCTCTTGAGGACGAGCTTCAGTAACGATCATCGCGCGTCCGCCCATATCGCCACCATTAAGTGTGGCAATTGCTTTGTCTGCACCTGCGTCGTCATCCATCTCAACAAATCCGAAGCCTTTGCTTCGACCTGTGTCGCGATCAGTAATGATCTTTGCAGATGTAACAGCACCGAACTCTGCGAACTTCTGGTTGAGATTTTCTTCAGTCACTGTGAATGGAAGATTACCAACGTATAACTTCTTAGCCATGAGAACTCCTAAAAAATCACGCTTGGTTCCGCGGTAAGCCCTATGCTCAAACACGGTCAGCGTCTACTTTCGGGTTTAACACGGTATTAACGGCGCCTTCAAAGTATTTCGGGCAAAAAAGTGGCTATCGGAGGAGCGGCTGGGCCGAAGTTTACGAGAGGACTACCCGTAAAAACTGACCTAGCTGGATTAAAACCTCAGAAGGAATGCCATGGCCGCCGTGGAAGCTAATAAGTTTACCCGCCCACCCCATTTTCAGAAGCAATTGCTGAAGAGTTTCGGCACCTTGAATTGGAAGGATTTCATCGTGCTTTCCGTGAGACATGAAATATCGTAGGCCCTTGTGCGCAGTACCCTTGAGTTCCCAAGTTGCTGAGTTCGCAATTGTTCCCGATAGAATAACTAATCCTGCCGGCGGTTCAGGCAAATGCATCACTACATCGGTAGCCAGCATAGCGCCTTGGCTAAAGCCTCCAATAACCAACTTGTTCATCGGAACTTTTAATTCGCGAATGAGCTCGAGCGCTGACTCTCGTGCGCGCTTTAACCCTGGTGGACTTTCTTTCGAAAAGTCGACGCCCTCACCACGCTCCAGCGCCGCCTGCATTTCAGCAATGCGAAGCGGAAACCACGCACGCCCTTCTCCGTAACCGCCCATCTCGAGTGTGATATGTCCGTTGGGAAAAACCCAATTTGCTTTCGGTGCACCGGGAATTGCGCCAGCTAATGGAGCGAGGTCATTCATGTCTGCGCCATAGCCATGAAACAATATTACTGTCGGAAGATCATCGCCTTGGTGCGCCAACATGCATTCGA
Source organism: Bdellovibrionales bacterium (assembly GCA_043727635.1). Taxonomy (GTDB): domain Bacteria; phylum Bdellovibrionota; class Bdellovibrionia; order Bdellovibrionales; family JAMPXM01; genus JAYSYM01. The sequence continues at coordinate 1,234 of JAYSYM010000438.1, forward strand.
GAGAGCCGATTTTTTTTCGTTTGAGTTCTATGCGCACTATACATACCTTTGCCTAATGGACAATCTTCATTGGGAACTATCTGTACTAAGTAAAGCGATTCACTACAAGAACTTGTCGGCGGCATCTGACCATGTTGGCTTGAGTCAGCCACAACTCTCGCGAATCGTTTCAAAACTTGAAGCTTCTCTGAACGTCGTGTTGCTTGATCGTTCAGCGCAGAGAAAATCTGGCTGGACACCCGTCGCATTTAAAATTGCAGACGTTTATTTTCGCAATTCGCGCAAACTCACGTCTGATCTTCAGGAATTGCAAAGTGATACTCAGATCACACAACTCACCGTCGGCACTTTAGAAGGTCTCTCGAATCTCGCGATCAGCCTCTGCCATTCACTCTTCGCAATGACGAAAGTGCATTTAGTCGAGGTTAACGTTTTAGATCTCAATGAGCTTGAAGGTCATTTTGAAAAAGACGAGTTCGACTTAGTGTTCACCTCTCGTGAGCCAGGACGACACAAATATAAACACGTTCGCTCAATCGGCTATCAGACATTTGAAAAGGTGGAATCAAAAACTGATCTTAAGGTAATGAGTCCGTTCGAGTTCTCGCGACAATCAATGCGTCGAAATCAGCAAAAAGTGGGACGTATTCTCCTAAGTAACTCTTTGGCAGTTCGCAAAGCTTACGTCGAAGAGTATGGTGGAGTGAGTGAGTTTCCTTCTGAGGTCCGACAAAAGAAAACTGGTTCGGCAGCAGAACATCCGGTTTATCTCATCGGTTCAGATCTGTTGAACCCACTTGTCTGGGATAAAGTTCAATCGCTTAAAATTTAAAGAAGTAGGAATCTATGAGAGCAGATGTTGAACCTAAGAAAGTTTTCTTAAAAGATTACCAACCTTCAGAATTTTTAATTGATTCTGTCGAGTTGTATTTCAATCTCGGAGAAGAACTCACGGTTGTTCGTAACCTGATGAAGATTCGCCGGAATCCGCTTTCTACACAACGAACCGAGTGGCTACGGCTAAATGGTGAAAACATTGAGCTTGAGAGAGTGAAAGTCGATGACCAAGAGCTATTGTCGCAAGCCTTTGAGCTCACTGAAACCGGTTTAAATTTAAAAGCTAATGCCGATCAATTCACCGTCGAAATTTCTACTCGCTGCTTACCGCAAAAGAATTTATCGTTTGATGGACTGTACAAGACCGGAACGATGTTCTGCACCCAGTGTGAAGCCGAGGGTTTCCGTAAAATTACTTACTTCATCGATCGCCCAGATGTATTAGCAAAGTACTCAGTCACAATTGAAGCTGAGAAAACGAAGTATCCATTGCTGTTGTCGAACGGAAATCTCATTGAACAACGCGATTTAGGCAACGGACGTCACGTAGCCAAATGGCAAGACCCGTGGCCGAAGCCCTGCTACCTTTTTGCGTTAGTTGCTGGTGACTTAGGTGTTCTCGAAGATACGTTCACCACTCGATCAGGAAGAAAAGTTGCACTAAAGATTTTTGCAAAGCATGGACATCAAGATCGATGTAAACATGCAATGTGGTCTCTACAAGAATCGATGCGATGGGATGAAGAAGTTTTTGGTCGCGAGTACGATCTCGATTTATTTATGATCGTCGCAGCTGACGATTTCAATATGGGCGCAATGGAGAATAAAGGTTTGAATATCTTTAACTCTAATTACGTTCTCGCACGGCCTGACACGGCTACCGACACAGATTATGACAACATTCTCGCAGTCATTGGACATGAGTACTTTCATAACTGGACAGGTAACCGAGTTACTTGTCGAGATTGGTTCCAGCTTTCGCTAAAAGAGGGTCTAACCGTTTTCCGTGATCAACAATTCTCAGGCGATATGGGCTCGCGTGCTGTTCATCGCATCAATGACATCGTTCGCTTGAGAACGCATCAATTTGCTGAAGACGACGGGCCAATGGCTCACCCGATTCGTCCCTCTGCATTTTTGACAATCGACAACTTCTACACCATGACCGTTTACGAAAAAGGTGCCGAGGTTATTCGAATGATTCACACGATTCTTGGGCCACAAGGCTTCAGAAAAGGGATGGATCTTTATTTCGAGCGCCACGATGGGCAAGCCGTCACTACTGATGATTTCGTTTCGGCAATGGCCGACGCTAGTAGTGCCGACTTTTCTGCATTCAAGAACTGGTACAGCCAAGCCGGCGTGCCGACTGTTGCAATTCGCACTGAGCACAATGCGACAGCGAAAACTTTCAAAATTACACTTTCGCAAAGCTGTCGGTCGACTCCTGAGACAGAAAGAAAAAAACCGTTCCACATTCCATTCGCACTCGGACTTTTAAGTACCCGAGGCGAAGATTTAATCGGCACGAAAGTGCTCCAGCTCAAAGAGACTGAGCAGAGCTTCGAATTTACAGGCATCAACGAGAAACCAGTCGTTTCGGCACTTCGAGCTTTCTCATCGCCGGTAAGATTGCAATACGAACAAAGCCCCGAGGAACTTGGCTTTTTGATGGCGCACGATTCTGACCCGTTCGCGCGCTGGGAAGCCTCACAAAAACTTTGTACGCAAGCGATTTTAGGTTTGATCAAAAAGTTCGGCGCAAATGCTCAACCAAATAATCATGATCAGCTTGCTGCTGAAATGATGGCCGACCTCCCGGCGCCATTAGTGAACGCCTATGCAGCTGTCATTCGTGACCAGATGATGGATAAGGCTTACAAAGCCTTGATGCTTGGTGTGCCCGAAGCAAGTTACATCCATCAATTTGTTACCGACATCAATCCCGATGCCGTATTTTCTG
>JAYSYM010000439.1:0-1205 GCA_043727635.1 Bdellovibrionales bacterium
TTGATCGCATCAAGTCCGCCTTTGAACTGCGGAGTACCTTCAGGCTGCAAACATTCTTGAAGCGGATTCAAATGCACAATCATCGCTGACGCTTGCAACGTCTCTGCAAGGCGTTTCACCCGATCCGTTGGCAAACCGATGATCTGACTTAAACCAATGTTACCGAAAAACTTTACTTGAGGACACTGTTTACGAATATCTGTCCATTCGCGATCAGCGGAACCGTCTTCAAGTTGCCGTCGTTGCGATCCAACGGCCATTGCCCAGTTTCGCTTTTCGCAAACGCGAGCCATTCTGAGATTTAATTGGGTGGAGTCTGAGTGCCCTGCCGTCATTGAACTAACGAACATCGGCGTAGCAACTTCTTCGCCGAAAACTTTAGTGCGAAGATCGATATCTTTAAAATCTAAATCTGGAAGAGCTTCGTGAATTAGCTGATAGCGATCGAGACCGCTAAGCCCAAAAGCCTGCGTCGCTGGATCAAGTGCCAAGCGAATGTGATCTCGTTTTCGCTGCTCAAACTGCTCCGACAAAAGGGACCTCACACGATAAATACCAAATGGCCATGATGGCCATTTTGCGCGTAGCCCGAGCTTTAGCTCGGGTTTTGGACAGGACGTTCAAAACAAAAAGCCGAAGTTTCCCTCGGCTTTTCTAAACTTCAGTTTAAAAAATCAGTCTTACGCTCTAGCTTCGCCAGCTTTAGGCATAACAGATTTCACTAGTGCCGAGAAGCCGGCAGCATCTGCAACTGCGATGTCAGCCAAGACTTTACGATCTAGATCGATGTTAGCTCTGATAAGTGCATTCATGAAGAGCGAGTAAGTTGTACCGTTCAAACGAGCGGCAGCATTAATACGCGTGATCCAAAGTGAACGCATTTCTCTCTTGTGAACCTTACGATCACGGTAGGCGAACACCATACCACGGTCGTTTTTCTCTTTAGCGTGAATGAATGAACGGCTACCAGCTGAGTAGTAACCAGATGCTCTCTCTAAAACTTTTTTACGACGACGACGAGCTGTGACGCCTCTTTTTACACGAGCCATACTCTACTCCTTAAAAATTCAACAGGCGACGAGCCTGGTTCATGTTAGCGCTGTGAACGTAAACCGTATCACCAAGGTGCCGCTTGAGTTTTGAGTTGTGGCTCTTAAGTCTGTGACGAAGGCCGGCCTGTTTGCGCTTCACTTTTCCGCCAGGCA
>JAYSYM010000440.1:0-1204 GCA_043727635.1 Bdellovibrionales bacterium
TGCTGATCAAAGACCGCTTGCACCGAACTCTTCAGACGAGAATCGCGCTCGCAACCGCCGTATTGAGATTCTTATTGTTACCGATGAATCCAAATCAGCACTGTAAGCGTTAAGTTTTTGCTCCGCAAAAACGCGTTAAATTTTTGCTCCGCAAAAATAAAAGGCGCCCTTTCGGACGCCTTCGATGAAACTCAGTTATTAATACGAGATATTATGTGCAAGACTTTCTAACAGCCTCTTTGTTGATGACTGCGCGTAATTTTTTGTCTGGGTGGTTAGCCATTTTCGTAGACATTTTATCCCAAGCTTTTCCAAGATCGTTCGCACGAGCTTCTTCTGCAAAGATTTTGATAGACTCAGCTGCGATGGCTTTGCCCTCTTCATCAAACTTAGCGCGAGCGTCTGAAGGTACATTAACTACCAAATTGTAAGCTGCACGTTCATTCTCATCAAGCTTATCTACGGCTTCAGTGCTTTCTTTAATTTTGGTGCTTAAATCCTTAATTTGAGAAAGAGAAAGAAGAGCAAGAACTTGTGCGTCGTCGATTAAGGCGTTGTCACCTTTTGCTTTTGATTTAGCAAGTTCGCTTAATGCTTTCGCTACTGAACGATCGTTTACTGCTAAGTCTAACAAAGCTTCTCTGTCCTTAACGTCTAATAGCTTTTTATCGAAAAGCTTATCAAGACGTTTGCTTGCGCCAGCGCGAACCAACTCTTTAGAAGAGCGAACTTGGCCGGCTTCTTTAGCCTTGTTTGCTTCTTCTTTAGTTGCTTCGGCGCGAGCCTTGCCGCCAGTTTCTTTGCTTCTTACCTGCGCTTGAGCTTGAACTACGAACGAAGCCACTACTAATGAGAACACTACTTGTTTGAACATCTAGAACCTCCTAAAAAGTTATCTGTCTAAGTTTTTTACAATCTAATTTCTATCGACAGTTGTGGGGCTAATCTCTGTTTTATCCACACTTGCCGTTTTATTTTTAACTTCACCTATCACTTGTGCTAATTCCGTGCCCGACTCTCTATAAGAGATCGTTAACTTCCGGCAAGCCCTCCAAATTAACAGCTCTGATAACGCCATTATACGTTTCCGTCTCGCCAATCACTTGCTCCATATTAACGAGCAACTGTTGAGTGACGTTTTTTGCTGTTCCATTGAGAGCAGTCTTTGATACCAATTCTTTGATTTCAGCCATGTTCTTTGCAA
>JAYSYM010000441.1:0-4020 GCA_043727635.1 Bdellovibrionales bacterium
AAACTACCGGGTCGACTTGGGGATTAATAAAATTTCAGACGAAAGCGATCAATCAAAAGATTGCTTCAACTTTTCCCGGAGCATTGGGCGGAGTAAATGAATTAGAAAAATCACTCCCTTATCTTTTAATTCGAAAATTCGACGGAAGCTCTGACCCAGCGAATTCTCAAATTCAAAAAACACTCGCGGCTTCGTTACCACTGCTTACGCCTGATATCCACACGGATATGCGCGAATCGCTTGGCGCTGCAATTCACAATTATCCACTCCAACAAAATCTTGCGGACACCGAGCGTGCGGCTTCGTTCATTTTATTTCAACGATTGTTTTCGCAGCTTCTTATTCTCAAAGGGCATACTGCGGTTAAATTCGTTACGAAAGACGGTTTGTCTTCGATTCCATTGCTCACTGACGACAAAGTTTCGTTCGACTCTTTTGTTCGCCATGGTTACTACATGGACCCAAAAACCGGACAGAACGTAGCACTAACGAGCGATGATATCGCTAATTACGATCCATCAAAGCGACCCTTGCTTTTAACTAACAAGCCAGGCGAAGCGTTAGCGAGTCTGGATATTCAGTTGAAAGTCACTCTCGCAACAGCTCTCGCTTTCGAGGCCTCTTCTCCGGCCGCCTACTTTGTAAACGGGCCTAGCCAATATATTTTTGGTGATGTCACGTCACTTACTAATCGCGCAGTTGTTCCAGCCGAAGCTCATTCTCTCGCGTTCGGTCTTACGGTGATGAACTTAAAAAACATCAGCGGGCGTCACATCGCAACAGTTAATGAAAAGGGCCAAGATGTATCAGTAGCGGGCGGCGATCCTGCTGGAATGGCTTTGTTCGAAATTGAAAATGGTCAGAAGGTCGTAAAGCTTGAGAGCATTCTAAAATTAATCGAGCTCAATCTTCAGCTCGATGTAGCACTCGAACAAATTATCAGAAAAAATGAAATCAATCCTAGCGAGCTAAAGGCAATGAACGCACTCTATGCCGAGCCTTCGATCATTTTGGGAATGCGCGATCTTCGAGAGAAGTTAAGCACAATGCGCTTTCCACTTTATCTGCTAACAATGAGATTGGTATTAAACGACCGCGAAGCTCTTGGCTGGGATCCGAGCACTGGCTTCTCTCGGTCAACCACCGGGTCGATTTCGGCAGAACGTAAACAACGTGTTGGAAGTGTGCTTGTCGATCTTGGAAGCTATTTAGACCAGCCGCTAATTCTTGAAATTGGGAACAAGCTAAGAACTGGCGAGAGACTATAAGCCGGTTTCAACGCGGTCGTTGATCGACTGACTGTTGTCTTCGATGCGTAGATCGTAGAGATCTACCTTCGTTTGATACGAAGTTCGAGTGAAAGTGTCGCTGCTGTTTTTTGCACTGTCTTTTGTATGATCTAAAAGGCCGAAAAACGTAACTAATACGAAGGCAAGCAGGAACAGCTCCCAAAGTGCCAAGTGGCTAAGCCCACGTCGTAAGCTCTGAACATTTCTGTTGTTTTCCATTGTCACAGCCTCAGTAGCATATTGGTGGCCGAAGGTATTTCGGCTCCTACATCCACAAGTACTATCAAGAACTGTTCCATCGCCAACGCTGTTGCTCGCGATTGTGAGCTGCTGTGACCGCAATTTTCGTCACAGTTCTAAGCTCTTAGCCAGCTCTCGCAGCGCCGGTTCGTGTTTAAAGAGTTTCCAGCCATGAAAAAAAAGGCACTGGTTTTGCTGATGTAATCGCTTGGATAGTTATGTCGGGAACCGGAGGGTCAGATGAAATTCAATGGAAACGTAGTTCTAACTGCAGCTTTGATGGCAACCTTATCGTTGATGGTAGCTTGTGCTCCAGCAAAACGCGGAACTAAGTTCGCCGATCGCTCGGGTCCAAATAGCGGAGGCACTGAAGCCGACCGTTTCTTCGGTAAACAAAGTACTTCTGATGAAACAAAAGCGTTCGAGCAATCGATCATCATGATTGATGCGATGATTGAAGAGTCCGATGATTCTCGAATCGGCCGCGATAAACTTGCAAAAATAGCTGCTGAACGATCAGAAAATAAAGTTTCAGGACTCCCTGAGCCGAAAGCTGAAGAGCGCGGCGCTGAAGCAGAGGTGGATGAAAATCCGGGTCTTGCTGCGGAACGATCAAAAGATCGTAGAGCTAATTCTTTAATTACTGTTCGAGTAACGCTAGAGGGAATCGGCGCTTTAGACTACATGGAATTTAATGATGAGTTCGGAAGTAAGAACAATTTGGTTGAGTTGCTTCCTGCCAACGCTGATTGCGCAAGTAAAGTTGCAAACTTCCTCAGTGTTCGTGCGGCTTGTGCGGATGCTTCATGCTCTCAACTCGCTATTCAGCTTGTTGATGAAAGAGGCGAAAAGAAACTTTTCGTTAACAAATTCGTCGAGCGAATTGGTTCACCAGAAGGCTCGCCAGTTAAAGTTGCTAAGTATAAGGCTTTCGTTTCGGCACTAGAAGTGACCGATGAAAAAGTTAAGCCTGCTAAACCTGAATTGGCTTGCAAGAAAGCTGATGCAGAAGTTGAAGCTGCGAAGTTAGCTGAAGAAGAAAAAGTTAAAGAAGAAGAAGCGGCGAAAGCAAAAAAAGAAGACGACAAGAAAAAAACTGATGATACTGAAGTTGATGCGATTGAAGCATTAGCTAAAGACTAAGAAGCGCGCTGAGGTTGCTTCTTAGGACGCAACTTCTGAGTTTTTCGAAATGAATCTAAACTAAAATGCCCGTAAGTTCTCTTGCGGAGCATCTCCAAAACTTCATCTTTTAAATCTGTTTCAATTGATTCAACGAAGCTTGAAGGGATTGATCCGCGTTGTCCGATTCGTCCTAAGTAATCACGCGCTACGCGAGTCACAAAGTCTTCAGTAGTTTCTTCCTCAATCAAAGCATTCATCAAATGCTGTTCGAAGATAGAATAAAGTGGATCAAAAGCAGAGTCGCGCATACTCACATATCGGAAAACTCTGACGATTACGCGAGGTTCCAACGCAATCGAACTTTATTTTTAGACCCTTGGCTCGTAGTATCGTCAGATCATGAAGTCGCTCGATCTCACCGAAGTTCATCAAATTGTTATCGATCTTCAAACCTTGGTCGGGGCTCAGCTGCAGGAAGTCTTTCAAGCGGGATCTAACATAGCGCTCGGCTTCTATCATGATCGCGCTGTCTCGTGGCTCTGGTTCGATTTCAATGCGGTTTCGCCCGTGGTCGTGCGACTTGATCAAATTCCTAAGCAGTTCAAAAAAGAGATCAAGCCCTTAACGTTGTTCGTAAGATCTCACTTCGTCGGGTCCAGACTAAAGGCAGTCAGTACGTCGCCTGAGCTCGGTCGGGTTTTTGAACTTCAGTTCACTACTGGAGTGTTGCAGGCAAGACTTTTTCCTCGCGGGCAAAACTTCATTGCTACAGCTGAAGAAAAATCGGTGAGCCTGCAGAAGGTGAAGGAGCTACACGCGAGTGGCCCAAGCGAAATTCAGCACGAAACGCGAGAGCCTCGCACATGGCAAGAAATTGAAGCCGAGTGGAAGAAGATTAATCGTCTCGATGGTTCCAAAAGCACCGGTGCAAAAACCGACGGCGACGCGATCGCGCAGGCAGAAAAGCAATTTAAAAAAGATCTCGAGAAAAAAGAAAAAGCTCTGAGCCGAATGAAAGAGGATCTTTCAAGTAAGCAAGATCCAATCTTTCGCGAAGCCGGCGAGTTTTTAAAAAGTCTTTCTCCTAAAGATTTTCTGCATGATCTTCCAAGCCAGTTTTCAGAAATTGTAAACAAAAACCAATCGCTCGCGAAAAACATCGAAGCACTTTTCAAGAGAGCAAAAGATAATGAGCGAAAATTAGAGGGTTCATTAGCGCGAATCCGCAAGCTAGAAACAGAAATCAATGACCTTCGAATCAAGGGGCCCACTGGCTCGCGAAAGAAGCAAACTAATCAATCGGGCGTAAAGAAAAAGACCTTGCTTGAGGCCGCAGCTGCACGGGGAAGAAAACTTCTCGTCGGCG
>JAYSYM010000442.1:0-4014 GCA_043727635.1 Bdellovibrionales bacterium
TGAGGTGATTTCGCAAGCTTGCCCGCTCCTTGTTCCGTTGGTGGAAGAAGGATGGGACACTGACCCAATCACGAATCTCGTTGTTCATCGATACGTTCAGCCACTCGTCGCAAAAGGCGTAGATACCTTGATACTCGGTTGCACTCATTATCCATTTTTGCGTGATGCTATCAGGAGGGTTGCGGGGCCAGACATTCAGCTTGTCGATTCGGCTCAAGCAATTGCGAAAATGTTAGAAGCTGATTCCAAAAATGAAAAAGCCCAACCTGATGGACAGATTGAGCTTCTTGTTACTGACTCCTCGCCAACTTTTCAGGAAGTCGCTGCGCGACTCATGGCGCCTTTTCAACTTCCCGCAATTCAACAGATAGATCTCTAAAAAAGTTTTTTAGTCGCGTTGACCGTGAAATCACCTTCTTCACTCTCGTATTTTTCACCGCCTACTACTGGATATGTGCCATTACAGAAAAGCGAAGAAACTCTTAATGGCGGCTGACGATGGCTTACAAATTTTCGCTAGTTACTTGAAGGAGGAACTGCAACTAAACCTGAGCGATACTTCTCAGTGCGAGTCCACCGAGGGCCGCCACCCGGAGCAAGAGGATTAAATTCACTCAGCTCTAGGTTATCGAATGCATTTAGGTTTCTCATGCTGTGGGCTTCAATGATACGACCGTTTGATCCAGGGAAGACGTGGTAGCCAGAGTGTGCTACGCCAACAAAGAATTTAAACGCTTTAAACTCTGCCGGTTGTTTTGATCCGAAACCCACCATCATCGTATTGTCATCAACTGGAAGTTTATACGGTGAGTAGACGTTTCGTTTCATTGCCAACGCATAGTTGTTTGCGTGATTGCCCCAAACTGGCTGCCAGAGCTTTTGCGGAGTCGAAGGAGTTAGCTTGCGATCCTCAGCGTCCCACTTGTCGTTGTTTTCGGGAGAAGGATTCCAATAAACAATTTTCCAGCCAAGATCGCGAAGCATGAGTTGAAGGTCAGTCCCGTAGACTCGTTGCTTATGGCGAAGCTTTGCATCGATTCTTTCCCAAGTTGCAGTTTGCCCAGCCGCCGCGAAGCCTTTTCCTAAACATTTGCGAGCAAGACCGATGCAGCTTATTGCTTCGAGTTCATTAACTAAGTTTTCTGCTTTGCCGTACGAGCGAAGAGCATTTTGTAAACCTTCGCGTGTAGCGTAATCAGTTCGTCGGCTTCCATAATATTTGGAAACGCCATTGCGCTGAAAGAAGTCCGTGTGATCTTGCCAAGTATCTTCCAAGCACTGAGCCGCCGTTGAGGTAATGAGTTCGATGTTCAGCTTATGAGTTTCTACTTCAGCAGCGCTGAAAGTTGGGTACGGCATGTCGGCTTCTTGAGCTAATGCTGCCGAACTAAAGGCTACGACGATTGATGCGCTAGTTGCTACTAGGATTAGGCCGGCAAGAACTCTCATAAACACCTCTTTTTAATATGAGTGGTGATGGTGCGAATATTGTTCCACGTAGGCGGCCGAAATACGGGTTTTGGGGTGTCTACCCTATGAACGCCAGCCAATAATTGGCGTGTTCGCATACACGAATCGGCGCGGTTTTATAGGCGAGCTGGTGCGTTTTCGTTGGCTGGGTTTGACTTATTCTCATTCACGACTTGGCAAATTCTCATGATCGCAAATGCCTTCACTCGCATCAGGAGCGGTGGGGTGTGGCAGGGGTATCGCGAATAAGAAAAGTGAATTATTTGAAGCAGGACGCTCAGCTTTACGACTAATCATACTTTGTTGTTGATCGGCAGCGCGCAAGTTTAGCGAGTAAACTAAATTTGTTGTGCGAGGCATTTTTGATTGTGTGTTTCTTCTCGAGAAATTATATTGCCCCTCGATGAAAGCAACCCAACAATCTCTTTTTGATCAACTCGAAACGAAGGCTCAGAAGCGGGAGCACGCGAAGCGAGTTACGCACGGCGGAGCCAGCTCGAAAGGTAAACGAAAGCTTCGCAGGCCGCTCGCTACTAAAAAATGGATTCATTTGATTATGAAGTCTGACAAAGCCTTTGGCCGACTGTCGATGCTCCACACCAGGAACTGCAACTTCATTGATAAAACGGTGATTGAGAAAGCTCGAAAGTTCAAAGTTGAACTCAAAGATTTTGTGAACATGGGAAACCACATTCATTTCGAAATTAGAGTTCGCCGTCGCGAAGATTTTCAAAACTTTTTGCGATCGATTAGCACTCTGATTGCTCGGCACGTAACCGGAGCAAGAAAAGGCAACGCCTTCGGCCGATTCTGGGAGGCTCTGGCCTTCACGCGAATCATCCAAACGGGTATCGAACTAATGGGTGTTGAGGGCTATTTGCTTGGGAATAAAATCGAGAAACGTCACGGCCGCGAAGCTCGCGAAGTTTACCTGCGAGCCTTCAATCGGTGGCTCAAGGGCTTTAAAGTCGCACGTTCGGTCTAAAGCCTCTGCGAGGCCGATCCTATCCTATTTTCAGGGTGCTTCGCAATACCCCCTAAAAAGAGCAGACTCACTGGAAAATCGCACTCTTACATGTTACCTATCTACCCCTATGGAAAATTTGAATACCCAGAATTCGTCAGACAATTCTGTGGGAGCAGAAGTCCTACCAGCAATGGATCAGGCAGCGGCCCACGCCAATCAACTAATCAGTCAACCGAACGGTCGGCAATCTACTCAACCTGTTTTCTCGGCTTACGGGGAAGCAAGTGCAGAGCAAACGACAGCCGCAGAACAAAAGACAGCTGCGGAGCCAATCTCAGAAGATAAAAATAAGACTCAAAATTTTTATGACTTGAGTCTTCCTGAAATTGAATCCTACTTAGTTGGTCTCGGAAAGCAAAAGTTTCGCGCGCAACAAGTTTTCAAATGGGTTTACGAAAAACGCACGACTGATTTTGATCAGATGACAAATGTTTCTCAATCTTTCCGCGAAGAACTTCCGGGACTATTCCATTTTGAATTGCCAAAAGTCGTTCAAGAATTAAAATCAGTTGATGGCACTCGCAAATATCTCTTCGAAGTTAACATCGACGGCAAAAAGAATACGATCGAAACCGTATTAATCCCGAGCCGAGGAACTAATGGTGAGCGCTTTACACTTTGCGTATCTAGTGAAGTCGGCTGCAACATGGCTTGCAAGTTCTGCTTCACTGGAAAACAAAAACTTAAGCGCAGACTCACGACTGCTGAAATTGTTGGGCAACTTTTATTCGTAAACGACTCTCTCCAGAAAGAGGGCTTAAGAGTAACGAACATCGTGTTCATGGGGATGGGTGAGCCCCTCGACAATCCAGATAATGTTTTCCGGGCAATCGAAATCATCAAGAGTGACTTTGGAATCAACATGTCTAAACGTAAAATCACAGTTTCAACTTCTGGCTTAGTGCCATTGATTCCGCTGGTCACTAAGTCGGGTACTCGCCTTGCGGTTTCTTTGAACGCGCCAAATGACGAAATCAGAGATTTTGTTATGCCGGTCAACAAGCGTTGGCCAATTGCTGAGCTTCTTGAAGCTTGCCGAACTCATGCCGATGAAAGTGGCGACCGCATCACGTTTGAATATGTCTTGCTTAAAGGTGTTACAGATCGCATTGAACAAGCAAAAGAACTCTACAACCTGACGAAATCAGTTCCGTGTAAAATCAATTTGATCGCGTTCAACGAGCACCCAGGTTCAGATTTCACTCGACCTGAAGATTCAAATGTTCGTAAATTCCAAAATGAACTGATGCGCCTCGGTGCCCATGTTCTTCTTCGCAAAACTATGGGACGAGATATCTTCGCAGCTTGCGGGCAGCTTACCTCAGTGTATGAGGGACGACCCGAGCGAATGGAATTAACGTAAACTGTTACTGAAACTGCCTGGGGGATTTTGAAAGTGTCTGAAATTTTAGTAGTTGGTAGCCTCGCGTACGATACAATCTCAACTCCAAACGGTCGTGTCGATCGCACTCTTGGCGGTTCAGCTAATTACTTTTCGGTTGCAGCAGCACTTTATT
>JAYSYM010000443.1:0-1200 GCA_043727635.1 Bdellovibrionales bacterium
CTTTGTTCTTTGAGAATTTCAGCCATTTGATCGCTCAGCTTGCGATCATACGCTTCAGTCATGTCTGGAAATCGAGGGCCAAGCTGGCTGATGTTTGGACCTTTGAGCGGGTTATCACCCATTAAGTTGATGTGATCTTCGATAATCATGAAATCACCGGGGTGCATCTTTGGCTCTAAGCCACCCGCAGAGTTAGTGATAACTAAAGTTTCAATTCCGAGCATAGCGAGTGTACGAGTCGGGTAGACGACAGTCGCCATCGAATGACCTTCGTAGTAGTGGATTCGCCCTTGCAAAGCTGCGATCGGAACTCCGCCAACTTTTCCTAAAATTAATCCACCAACGTGCCCTTCAACCGAAGTCGGAAGAAAATGCGGAATGTCGGCATACGGAATATCTGCTTCAACTTCGATTTGATCGATGAACGCGCCTAAGCCTGAACCAAGTATAACTCCGACACGAGGCTTTAGCTTCGTGCGAGATCGGATGTAAGCAACTGATTCAGCGAGGTTTTCTGTAATCATTTTAGTTATAGCTTCCTGCGAGCTATCAAAGCGGCAACAGTAGGCTTTTGCAAGGAAATACTCGTATTCACGAGAAGCATCTTCTCGGCAGTTGCGAACTGATTTGTTGAGCTTGCATAAAGAGTGTAAAGCGGTGCTCCAACAGTCACTTCTTCTCCAAGCTTCGCATGAACATAAACACCAGCGGTAGGATCAATCACATCTGTTGTTTTCAAGCGACCTGCACCGAGTGCGATCGAAGCCATTCCGATTTGATCAGTGTTGAAACTTGAAACGAAGCCAGCAGACGACGACCTAACAACGTAGGTGTGCTTCGCAACAGGAAGCTGAGACAAGTCTCCACCCTGCAGTGAACAAAGTTCTTCAAATTTTGCGTAAGCTTTGCCACTAGCAAGAACTTCGCGAGCGATTTTAACGCCGTCCTCTGCAGTTGCTGCCTTTTCTCCAAGCCAAATCATTGCGCCCGCAAGTTCTAAACTCAATTCGCGACAATCGTCGAATTGATCAGCTGAGTGACCTAGGTAATTTGAATTTTTCATGATCGCCAGACACTCGCCAACTTCGAGAGAGTTTCCGACAAATCGTCCAAGCGGTTGTTCCATGCTCGTCAAATACGAAACAACTTTTTTGCCTTGCGCGCGGCCGATCGCCATAAGTTTTGTTGCTAGCTCATCTG
>JAYSYM010000444.1:0-4010 GCA_043727635.1 Bdellovibrionales bacterium
TTTATTGAAAACACAATCGGCTATTTCCAACTTCCAATTGGCGTTGCGACTAACTTCTTTATCAACAACCGTCCATTCGTTGTACCAATGGCTGTCGAAGAAACTTCGATCATCGCTGCTGCTAGTAAAACCGCTAAGTGGGTGAACGAGCATGGATCGATCACGGGCGAGACACTCGGTGATTTAATCATCGGGCAAATTCAAATCGCAAAAGTGAGCGACTTCGCTCGATTTGCTGGAATCATTCAAAAAAATAAAGTTTCTCTCATTGCTTCTGCTAACGCTGATGTAGCTCACGGTCTTGTCGCTCGGGGCGGTGGTGTTGAAGACATCGTTGTTCGCCAAGTTCCTCGCGGAGACGGTGCTGACATGGCCGTGATTCACGTGCTTGCTGATCCTTGCGATGCAATGGGCGCAAACATCATGAATCAAGTTTGCGAATACTTAAAAGGCCCAGTTCAAGAGTTAACAGGCGAAACAGTTACAATGTGTATCTTGTCGAACCTCGTTGATACCAAGCTCACTCGAGCAACTGTGCGCATGAAGGGTCTGGATTTCGATATGATGGAGCGGATTCAAGAAGCTTCGTTGTTCGCTCAACAAGATCCATATCGTGCAGCTACAAATAACAAAGGTGTGTTGAACGGTATCGATCCAATTTTGATTGCAACTGGTAATGACTGGCGCGCAGTTGAAGCCGGCGTTCATTCGTATGCGGCACGCGACGGGCAGTATCGCTCAATTACAAAATGGAAAATCGAAGGCGAAGAACTTGTTGGAGTGCTGGAAGCTCCGATCGTAGTCGGCACAGTGGGTGGAGTAACAAAACTTCATCCGATGGCGCAGATGTCTTTGAACATGCTCCAGGTGACAAATGCTTCTGAACTCTCACAAGTTTGCGCAGCTGTTGGTTTAGTGCAAAACCTTGGTGCGCTTCGTGCGCTAACGACAGTTGGAATTATTGAAGGTCACATGAAGCTTCACATTAAAAACTTAACTCTCGGAGCAGGCGCTCTCGAGAAGGAAGCTCCGATTGTGCAAAAGCGTTTAGAAGAGATCCTAGTTTTGACGAAACGAATTTCGTTGAATAACGCGATTGAGGTGCTCAAGGAGATTAGAGCTTCCCAGAAGCCAACGGGTACAGCTTACAACAGCTGAGCTAGCAGGTTTTTTGGCTCAAGGTATCCAACTTTCAGTGCCAGGAAAAACGTTCTTAGTCGGCGAGTACCTAGCGCTCAAGGGTGGTCCTTCAGTTCTCCTTTGTACCGAGCCTCGTTTTGTTCTCAATCTCTTCCCTAAGAAAACGCGCACAGATTCTCCCGAAATATTTCACGCAGAGAGTCCTGCGGGTAAGTTCATAAAAGATCACACCAACTTCTTTGCTCACTGGGACATGGAGTTTCATGATCCGTACGGCGGCATCGGTGGCTTTGGTGCTTCCACCGCTCAGTTTGCAATGCTCTACATGGCCGAGTTGATTATGCGCGAGGGAGAAATCTCGTCAGATAAAATGCAATGGGCAGAGTTGCTTCGCGACTATCATCTTTACGCCTACAACGGGGTGGGTGAGCCACCGAGTGGTGCGGATCTAATCGCACAACTGACAGGGTCAGTTGTGTTGTACGACGGAAATAAACTCGATGTTCAAAGTACTGATTGGCCATTTAAAGACATCGGCTTTTTGTTATTCCACACGGGCAATAAACTTGCGACTCACGAGCATCTGCAAGCGAAGCTTGCGATTCCGGTAGAACTGTTGAGGCCGCAGGCCGAACGAGCAACTAAAGCTTTATCTTCGTCAGACTTAGATTCACTTAGTAGTGCAATTCAAACTTATGGAGAGACACTCGAAAAGAGCGGCTTTCAAGCCGCCGATTCAGGCGCGAAATTGGATTGGCTGCGTTTAAGTGCGCGAACCTCATCAGGAGGCTCGCCGATCCTTGCTTTAAAAGCATGTGGGGCGATGGGCTCCGACGTCATAGCAGTGATTTATAAAAAAGCTGACGAGTTCACCAAGGCTGAGGATTGGCGTGGCTGGCTCAACGCCAAGGGCAACCCGAAGGGCCTAAACCTCGTTGCCAGCGACGAGACTTTAAGTGCAGGATTACGAGTGGAAGAAATCACATGAATAAAATTTGGAAAGCTGAAGCGCCAGCGAATATTGCGTTGATCAAGTACATGGGTAAGACCGATGTTTCGAGTAATCGTCCGACGAATTCGTCGTTCTCGTACACACTTGATCACTTAAAAAGTTACGTTGAACTTGAGCTCGCGCCGGCGGGCACGAATGACTCATGGGAGTCGATTACCGGCAGTCGCTTTTTGCACTTAAGCGATAAAGGACAAGAGCGGTTCTTAAGACATTTAAAATTTTTGAAAGATGCATTTCAGTACGAAGGAAATTTTCAGGTTCGATCTGGAAATGGGTTTCCATCGGATTGCGGTCTTGCTAGTTCCGCATCTAGTTTCGCAGCTCTCACTCAAGCTGCGTGCGAAGCTCTCCCGCAACTGACTAACAAGAAACCCGCTTCAATCAATGACGTTGCCGAGTTCTCGCGACAAGGTTCGGGTTCTTCATGTCGCTCGTTCTATACTCCTTGGGCGATCTGGGGCAGTGAGGGAGTTCGACCGGTCGAGCTTCCGTATAAGAGTCTCATTCACCAAGTGGTAGTGGTTGATGACAAAGTTAAACTTGTATCGAGTTCGGATGCACATAAGCGGGTGATCAGCAGTTCACTTTTCAAAGGCCGAGTCGATCGGGCGGAGCATCGACTGCGTGATCTACTTAATGCTCTTAAAAGTGAGAAGTGGGCCGACGCCTACGAGATCACTTGGGCTGAGTTTTGGGATATGCATGCGCTCTTCGAGACAGCACGCCCATCATTTGGTTACATGACTGCTGACTCACTGAATGTTCTTCGACATGTGCAGCGCGAGATGTGGCTAAAGCTCGGCGATGGGCCGCTTGTTACGATGGACGCAGGACCGAACGTTCATTTACTTTATCGCCCAGAGCAACTCGAGCTCGCAAAACAATTCCAAAGTGCGTTCGGATCAAAATACAAAGTCATTTCTAGCTTGGATTCACGATTCGGTGGAGTGAATGAGTAGCTCTTCTAATGCGTGGAGTACCGAAGCTTTCGGTAAATGGATTCTAGCCGGAGAACATGCGGTTCTTCGCGGCTCTCCTGCATTAGTATTCCCAGTCTTCGGCAAATCTTTAAAGCTCTCATTCGCTGAGACTACAAAGCCACTCACTGCCGAATTTGCAGGTGAGCACGGCAATGAGCTTCATCTTTTATTTTGGGGAGTGGTTGAGAAAGCTTTAGAGATCGTTGGTCACAATCGAAACGAACTCAATGGCCATTTTTCAATAAGCAGTACAGTTCCGGTGGGTGCGGGCCTTGGTGCTTCCGCAACTCTTTGTGTGAGTGTTGGCAAATGGCTCGTCTCCCGCAATTGGATTTCAGAGGGCGAACTTTATGAGTTCTCTCGTCAGCTTGAAAATTTATTTCATGGCGAGAGTAGTGGCGTTGATATTGCGGTCGCGATTTCCTCAATGGGATTACATTTCGAACGTTCAGGACTTCGCTATGAGGTTGTTCCGAGTTGGAATCCACAGTGGTACATTTCGTACTCAGGAAAAAGAGGCGTCACTTCTGAGTGCGTAGCAAAAGTAAAAGCACTTTGGGCACGCAATCGCGCTGAAGGCGAAAAGATCGATCAACTGATGCGAGAGTCAGTGGGCCTCGCAGAAGAAGCACTTAAAAATGGAGAATCGCCTGCTGCACTCAATCAGTTATCACAATCGATCGCAAAAGCTCGAGAGTGCTTTGATCGTTGGCAATTAACTGAGGGAGAGTGCGGTAAACATCTTCAGTTGCTAGAGCGATCCGGCGCGATAGCGGTGAAACCTACCGGCTCAGGTGGGGGCGGCTATGCGCTCAGTTTATGGGACAAAGAGCCACCGGCAGATTTATCGCCAATTCTGATTTCACTTAATAGATAAG
>JAYSYM010000445.1:0-1197 GCA_043727635.1 Bdellovibrionales bacterium
ACTTTCTAGTTTTTCCCTACGCGATTGTGAATCCAATTGAGCGATATCGGTTTTTTGGCGTTCGTAAGCCACTCGGCTTTCAATAATTGCATCGCGCTCTTGCGCAAGTTGAGCATGACTGGCTTCATTTCTAAGTTTGGCAGCGGCTAAAGCCTCACTCAGAACCGAATACTCGGCCTGATACTTTGCTTTTTCGGCTTCAGTGGTGAGTCTTAAAGAGTTGTTATTCGCCGTCTGCTGCTCAATTGTTTTAGACTGGCTTAAAGCCAAAGTTCTATTCTTTTCAAACTGAGCGACGACGATGGTTCGCATCGATTCAAGTTCTTTGTATTCTTTTTCCCCATCCGCGATTTGACGGATCAGTTGTTTTGATTTGCGCGCCGATTGATTAAAATCGTTCTGAGCCTGCGCCAATTTTTTTTGAGCCACTTCTAAGCGACTCTGCAGATCATTAAATTCGGATTGGCGCTCGGCTAAATTTTCCTCGAGATGAGCTTTTTTATTTGCGGCACTCGCCGTTTCACTTTCGGCTAAAGAAATGCCGCGTTGAATCCTTTGAGACTCGACTTTAAAATATCCAATTTTCGTATCCGAAACAGCTTTAAATCGATTGAGATCTTCGACTTGTTTCTGAAGACCGATCCTTTTTTGTTCGAACAGCTGTAGGTTTTGGTCGTATTCTTTTTTATATTTATCAAACTCAGCTTGCGTCGTCCGCATGAGTTCTTTTTGTTTGTTATACTCGCCTTGAGTATGTGCTAAATCTGACGAACTAAAATTTAGCTCTTGCTGTATTTTAGTCTGCTCGACTTTAAGATTTTCGGTTTTTTTCGCGGCTTTTTGAATATCGGTTTGAACATCTTTTTTGTGTTGTTCGTAATCGTCTTTTGCCTGTTCTGCTTTTTCTTTTTCTAGCTGCAGTTTTTTAATTTGGTAAAGCTCGTCCGCCTTGGCTTTTTGTAAAGCTCCATCCGGGTACATTTCTAAGTTGGGCACGTAAGGCTTGCTTGAATCTGATTCAGTAAAATCCAGCGACTCGGCTTGCGTGAGCTGAGCCGGTTCAGTTTGAGAATTCGGTTTGGCGAAGACTATCAGTGGCAGCAGAAGTACGAATACCAAAGCTAGCAAAAGCATTTTTTTGTAATTGGCTTCGATATCATAACCGTTCATTATTCACCTCACGTAAACTCTATCGAA
>JAYSYM010000446.1:0-3997 GCA_043727635.1 Bdellovibrionales bacterium
AGCTCCCTCTGTGGATGAAGCAGTTAAAAAAGAGGGGTTTGTTGGGAACACCGATGGAACAGCAAAAGTAAGCTGGAAGCCGGTGACAGAGGCGAAACAATATCAACTTCAAGTTTTAGATTCACAAGGGAACGTAGTGCAAACTGCAAAGGTCAATTCGACTTCAACGACTTTGAGCAATTTGAAAACGGGTGAATACAAAGTTACTTTAAATTCGATTGATAAGGCCGGAGAAGTTGGGCCAAGCAGCAGTGAGATTTCTCTGAAGATTCCCGAGTACAGTTCAGTGCGTGCACCGAAAATTAAAAGTATGACAGTGAAGTAGTTTAAGCGGCTGACGTTGAATCGTCAGATGGATCGGTGACTTTCACTTTGTCAGCGTCGGCAGGTTCAAAATCGGAATAAGGCGTTGAAACTATCACTTGCGCGCCACTTTCAAGGTACCCACGAACTTTGAACATATTGATTGGCTCGCTCTTACCTTTTACTTCGGCAGCGCCTGCGAATTCAAAAATGAATTTGTCAGTTAGACTTGAGGCAACAGCTTCGCTCACCAACAGGTCTGCTCCGAAAGCTTTCGTTGAAGATTCCACGCGAGATGCCATGTTAACCGTGTCACCAATCGCCGTGTATTCCATGCGTTCAGTCGAACCAATCGTTCCAGAAATTGCCGGTCCCGAATGAAGTCCGATACCAATTCTAATTTCAGTTTGTCCACGAGCGATTCGCTTCTCGTTTAACGATGAAAGTGCAGTGCGCATCTCTAAACATGCCTGCAGTGCAAAGCGATTGTCTTCGCCGGTGCTGTTTGGAGCGCCCCAGATGGCCATGATCGCATCACCAACAAATTTATCGACGATGCCCTGATTGCGAGTGATGATCCCGACCATAATTTCGAAATACTCGTTGAGCATTTCGACAACTTCTTCGGGAGTGTGTCCTTCGCTAAATTTTGTGAAGTCTCTAATGTCACTAAAGAGGACGGTGACTTCTTTTCGTGTTCCGCCGAGGTTCAAATCACCTTTTAGCATGTCGTTTGCGACTGACGAACCGTGGAACTTATTCAAAATATTTTTGACTCGATCTCTCTCGCGCAAGCCGACAATCATTTCATTGAACGCTTCAGCGAGTTGACCGATCTCATCGCTGCTGCGAACTTTTGCTTGAATGCTAAAATTCCCCTGCGCAAGGTAGCTCGCCGCTTCGTGAAGTTTTTCAATCGGGTAGGTGATTGAGAGAGCAAATAGGATTACCAGAAACAAAGCGCCCGAAAATGCGTAGCCGGCAATCGAGTAAGATGCTTCGCGCATTTCGCGAGCGGGTTCTAAAATTACGTCTTCCGAAACTTGTGCTACTGCGATTAGCCCAAAGGCTGTTCGGCTGTACGCTCCGGTGAACCACTTTTGCGATTCAGGGTCAAAAAATCGAGGAAGTTGAACCTTAGCTGCGGCTTCAGAGTTGGCGAGTGCTTCGGCAACGATCGGCACGTTTGCTAAATTTTTTCCTTCAAGAACCGGCGCATCATCTTTGTGAGCCAAGACGTTACCTTCGGAATCGACGAGGTAGAGTTTTCGTGCACCAGAAACTGCGAACGAAGATTGCAGACGATCGAGACGGATATCTGCAATCGCGACGTGACGAACAACTCCGCTACTGTCTGCAAACGGCACAGCGATGCTGAACATCGGCGCTTTTTTATGAACTGTTGCAGTGCGGATTAAAACCTTCTGAGCATTTGAGAAAACACTTAAAATAGGGAACGGACGTTCGCGGCGAACTTCGTCAATGTGCGCAGCGGTCAGTTGATATTGCTGTAAGTAGGGTAAGTTTGTTTCACGACGGTGAAGTTTTGGTCGACCCTCTTCAAGGACATAGAGATCAAGGTTGACCAAGTCTAAGTCTTTTCCGAAAACTAAATCGAGTGCGCGACGGCGCTGTTGCTCATCTGCGAAATCCTGAAGAAGAAGGTCAGTTGTCGTTCTAATTTTTTCGAGGTTGTTGAGAATCAAAGACTCAACTTCCACAGACTTAGCGTTAACGAGGTCAGCATTAGCTTGTTGTTGATTCTCCCGAAACTTCTGCTCAAAGAGTTCTGAGTTGCGATAGGCAATGGGAAGTACAACGGCAACTATTAGACCGAGGGTACCCGCGACGAGCTTAGCTGAAATAGAGATTTTTATACCTTTGCGCACGGTCTTTTATCGGTATGAAAAGGGTAGCCCATGAGAGGTTAAAACAACTGTTCGACCTAGGTCGAAGCATAGACCTCAGCTAAATTGAAAGTGTGTA
Source organism: Bdellovibrionales bacterium (assembly GCA_043727635.1). Taxonomy (GTDB): domain Bacteria; phylum Bdellovibrionota; class Bdellovibrionia; order Bdellovibrionales; family JAMPXM01; genus JAYSYM01. The sequence continues at coordinate 2,290 of JAYSYM010000446.1, forward strand.
TTCGCTTAGGTAGCATAGAACGAGCCCAAGAGACGAGCCCAAGAGAAGTTAGAGGAAGCTACTTATGCAAATTCGCAGCGCTGTTACATCCGTTTTAATTTTTTCACTCATTGCCTCTCCGGCATTCTCCCAGCAAAAGCCTGCAGAGAAACAAGCAGAGAAACAAGCAGAGAAGTTGGCAGAAAAAGAAAATCGCGCTGATCGCGATGACAAAAAATTAGAAAATAAAACTGCACAGGAAATCGCCGATCTCGTAAAGGACCTAGACTACCCAGAGCTTCAAGTTGTGCCACGAGCTAGTGATCGACTCAGAATGGAAGCTCGTGAAGAAGGTCGAGGTTGGTTCTACCAGCACTGGCCGATTCAACTTTCAGGTCTGGCGACACTCGCGACCGCGACTTACGGCAAGGGTCAGATTCGAACTAGTGATGCGAATGACACTTCGTTCAACAGCAAAGCAGAGCAAGTTCTGCTGGTTGGCCAGATTGTCGGCGCAGGTTGGCTTTTTGGTGGAGCAATTTGGGGATTGCGTAAGCCTTATCGAAAAGGTTTAACCGAAATTAATAAGATTCAAGGCAAAGACGTTCGCTCACAATTGATGAGAGAACGATTGGCAGAAGAATCTCTCGAGTCTCCTGCAAAACTTGTTAAGCCTCTAAGAATCGCATCAGTTGTTACAAACTTTGCAGTTTCATTGCTGATGGCGACCTACTTGAACGATGAAGGAAGAGTGATTGCTGCAGGTGCTGCGACTCTGGCATTTGTTCCACTTATTTACGATGATCCGACTGTCTACACTTGGGAAAAACATCAGGAATACAAACGCAAGATTTATGGCCCAGTATCGTCGACGGGTTTTGGAATCGACCGTGCTAGTCAGCGTTTAGTGCCAACTACCACACTCACTTGGAACTTCTAAATGAGATTAGTCGCCGTCGTAATTTTAGCTTTTGCTGGTACTGCGAGTGCCGATGTTTACGATCCGGCAGTCGATCATTTTGCTATACAGCGAAAGATCGCTAATTCGAAACTTTGTGAGTCGACTGCGGCTTTTACGAAGACTCTGAAATTCCTCCGCGAAACAAAAGATTTTCATTTCAACGAAGAAGCAAATCGACGAATTGCGGAACAAGTTTCGAAGGGTTGCACTGGAAGTGCTGAGAGATTCTCTCAAGTCTTAGTTTTACTTAAAACCGTGGGTCTTTCTGAAAAAAAGTCACTCGAAGTGGCACTCGAATTTGTGTTTTCATCGCCCGACGTTCAAAAGAATTTCATCGAAGTCTTTACCAAAAGTTTCTTGTCTGAATTCTTTGATTACGAGTTTCCTAAAGCGATGAAGCTCGCCCTAGAACTATCAAAAGATTACGAAGGTGACGCGGCTATTCTTCGAGGCGATTTCATCTCGCTCATTAAGTATTGCAAAGAGAAAAAGGGTTTAGATCTTCCTCTTAGTCAGTGTGCTTCGTATGCAGTGATGGTGGCAAAGCTTAGCCAGTACCATGAAAAAGGAATTGCTACTGAATTTATTGCTCTCTACGAACAGCTTCGCTACCGCAAGGATCTGACTCTTAACGTAAAGAAAGCGATGGAGATTGCGCCGCGAATTCTGCAGAGTGGCCCCAAGGCAAAAGATAATTTCTTTGCTGCTTATGAATTTGCGATGAAAGATTTGGAATACGATCGACCACATGCGCTGACTTTCGGTCTG
>JAYSYM010000447.1:0-1193 GCA_043727635.1 Bdellovibrionales bacterium
GCCTTTTCAGCAGATTCGAACGATGTTGCTGCTGCGTTTAGGCAAAATGCAAAAGCTAAAGACGCGATAAGTGACTTCATAAACTTCTCCCCCAGAAAATTACACACGAGCGGAGTATATAAGCCACCCTTGCGCCAAAGGCCAGAGACTGAAATATTACGCGAATAGGACGTAGAATTAGTTCAGCCACTTGAAAGAAAGGGGCTATGCATTTTTTATCGGAGAGATTCCGTGAGACCATCGAAGCTCAAGTCGAAGAGATGCGTCCCGTTAAAGCCGGGACGAGCCATCCCCGCCACAGAATTTTCTTTAAACCACCAAAAAGCTTTCATTCTGACCCACTTTACCAAGAAACAGCCTGACAAGAAATCCAATCTTAACGTAATTAGAAGGAATGGCACTTATTGATGAGTCTGAGCGGCGATTTAAAACTCTCTTTGAGCAGTCGCCACTGAGCGTGCAGTTACTTTCCGTCGATGGAAAAACGATCGCTGTCAACGCGGCTTACAAGAAGCTTTGGAATCTCACTGACGACTTCATCGAAAATTTTATCTTCAAACAATACAATCTGTTGAATGATCCAATTCTGGAAGAGCGAGGCGTTGCAGATTTAATTCGAAAGGGATTCAGCGGGACATCAGTTAACTTGCCACCCCTTTGCTACGATCCAATTCAGTTCGGGCACCCTGAGGGCCGCACTCGCTGGGTAGAGGCTTACCTTAACCCAATTCTTGACGAGAATGGCCAGGTTCGCGAAGTCGTGCTGATTCATAACGATGTCACCGACAGGGTCGAGTCAGAAGCTGAACTTAAAAAGGCGAAAGAGGAAGCCGAGCAAGCGAGTCGGCTGAAAAGTTCTTTCTTGGCAAACATGTCTCACGAGATCAGAACACCGCTCTCAGCGATGATCGGATACTCTCAGCTACTGAAAAGCCGCGACGTAAATTCAGATGAATCGCAACGTTTTTTGGATTTGATTGAGCGAAATGCAATGTCTCTCGCGAGAATCATCGACGACATATTAGATCTTTCAAAAGTTGAAGCCGGTCGGCTTGACGTGAAAAAGTTAACTGTGAATCTTAAAATTATTTTTGAAGAAGTCGCTTCTCTTTTTGAAGTTCAGTTCAGTGAAAAACCTGTCACGCTTGATATCAAACCAATTCCGAACACACTCAAGAAAATAAAAACTGATC
>JAYSYM010000448.1:0-3988 GCA_043727635.1 Bdellovibrionales bacterium
CTCATCGCGTTTCGGCTCGGTGTCAAAGTTCCAAGTGAAGGTAATCATCGGCAAACCAAGCTGAGCTGAACTTACTTGGTTGTTATCGAGTTCTACGTAAAAGAAATCGTACAAAAGCCCAACTGCCCACTTCTCGCTTCCAAATAATTCTTTAATACCGGCGCGTGCAAAAAAATGTGGTGCTGACTGATTTGCATCAGCAGCTCGCGGAAAAGATTTCGCGACTCCAACTCCTGCTCCCGCCATGACAAACGGTTTTAGTTTTGAGTCTGTGAAAAATCTTAATCCGTATCCGAGGCTGAGTGCAGGGTAACCGGTACCTGGCGAATCAAAATCAAAGTAATCGAACGAGAGATCAAGACGACTTCTCTCTCCCCACTCGCGACTTAGCCAAACCGCTCCACCAATTGAGCTCGTCAGCTCATCGCCGACGGCATCAAGTTCTGAAAGATTCGGACCGACGCCGACGCCTAAGCTCCATTTTGCAGGAGCATTAGCCTCAACAGAATTTGAAAACAGAAACAGAGACACGATGAGGCAACCTAAGATGTGTTTCATGCTGATTAGTTACAAACTCCCGTTTTATCACCGTGAAGCTGCTTGTGCTTATTCACCGAAGAGTTACCCACACAAATATTTTGCGGGTTGCCGCCGTTACCTGGAGGGTAATGGCAAATCAGAGTTTTCTTTCCGTTAAATCGCGCGCAGTTATTTTTAGTATCGTCATCGCGAACGACATCATCACTTGGGTCAAGTGGATCGGTACCGTTATCAACTTCCGATCCATCATCTACGCCGCCTGCATCAGTATCAGGCTTAGTTGGATCAGTGTGATGCTCGTTCACCTCAGCGCCATCAGTTAAACCATCACCATCAGTGTCTGGATTATTCGGATTAGTACCGTGTTGTTGCTCTTGAGCGTTTGTAAGACCATCTGCATCTGGATCATCGTTCGGATTCGGCACTACTGCCGTATCATCAGCTGGAACTAACGGATCAGTTCCTAGTCCAACTTCAACGCCATCATTCACTCCACCATCATCGGTGTCAGCATCGAGCGGATTAGTCTGATGAGTGTTAACTTCTGCACCATCACTCAAACCATCATCATCACTATCAGGATCTTGTGGGTCAGTTCCGAGAGTCGCTTCCTCGTCATCACTTAGACCGTCGCCGTCTGCATCGGCTGCAGCAAACGCTAAACCAGTGACACTCGAATTTTCTCCGTTAGATGAAAAATTGATTCTCGCGCAATTTTGATAAGCAAAGAAAGATGCGACAAGTAACACGACCGTGACCGCAGAACGAAATAGAAAGCTACGCTTACCCATCTATCGACCTCTCAGTGAGAATTAGGCTATATGTTAATTCTAGATTAAACTCGCTGGGGGTCAAAGCCTTAAAATTGAAGGGTTACGCAAAAGGCCTAGAAGTGCGAATAAGCTCAGGCGATGAATAGGCTTAGTGAGGAAGTGAGAGAATCCTGAGGCAATTGCTCGTTCTCGCTCTTCCTTCATTGCGTGGGCTGTAAGTGCAATGATTGGACCTGAATAGCCCTGCGAACGAAGCGTCTTAACTGCGTCGTGGCCGTCCATTACCGGCATCTGAATATCCATCAGAATGACGTTGTATGTATGCGCCTGCGCAAACTTAACACCCTCGGCTCCGTTGTTTGCCAAAGTTATTTTCGCTCCAGTTTTCTCGAGCATTTTCTGAATCAAAAATTGGTTATCAGGAGAGTCTTCTACGACAAGAATCTCAAAGCCGGTAAGGTCGATATGCGAAGGATCAATTTTGACATCCGAATCAGGTACGATTCGAACTGCCTTTAGTGGAACCAATTTTACATTCTCAGGCGTCTTGACCTGAATATTGACTGCGAAAGTACTGCCTTTTCCGAGTTCACTTTCAATCAGTACGAAATCTCCTCCGAGTGCCTGACTCAAATTTTTGGTAAGAATCAGCCCCAGACCAGTGCCACCAAATTTACGAGTCGTAGAAGGATCCGCCTGAGAGAAAGCTTGAAAGAGACCGGTCCGTTGTTCTTTTGAAATTCCGCGACCCGTATCGACCACTCGGAATTCTAAATGGCCATTATCAAACGAAATCGACAATTCAACTCGGCCCTTCTCAGTAAACTTAACAGCGTTACCAACTACATTAGAAAGAATCTGGCGAACTCGCGTTGGATCAGAAATTATAAATTCTGGCAGCAGAGTTGAGGCGGTAAACTCAAACGCAATTCCATTCTCTCGAGCTTTCATTCCGGCCAAAGAAGAGAAGTCAGCCATAAACTGAATTAACGAGAACTCCATGTTCTCGATGACCATTTTGCCAGCTTCGACTTTTGTAAGATCTAAAATATCGTCGATGATCCGCAAGAGATGATGAGAATTACGGTCAATAATCCCTAAATAATTCGCAACCTCATTATGCTCTAAACCAGATTCTCTAAGCAGATCCACGAACCCCATGATTGCACCAAGCGGTGTTCGAATTTCGTGAGACATGTTCGCGAGGAACGCAGACTTTGCGCTGCTGGCTCGCTCAGCTTGAAGCCTAGTTGCTTCGAGCTCGCGTTTCTGTGATGCGTGATACTCTAATTCTAGTTCTGCATATCTTCCAGCAGCTTCCGAAATGCCGACATCGATAAACTCATGCACAACCTCACGTGCGGGCTCCTCAATAGAACACTCCGTCTCAAGCTTTCGCAAGATTACCAATCGAAGCCATCGGTATTCCGCGACGACTTCTTCGAGCGTATACTCTGGTTGCTGAGCTCGGTCTTCTCCGTGTTCTCTTGCAACTTCAGCATTTTTCTCTGCTAGCTCCTTCGGAGTGTCAGATAAAAGAGTCTCTGCCAACTGATCAATAAACTGAGGGAGTGAATCTTGAAGCGCCAAGCGGCTTTGAACTTTTGCAGCTGGTACTTTCAACCGAGCGAGCTTCTCCCACTCACTTAAAATTTCGCCCTTAGTGCGAACTAAGCACTCAGCGAGATTTGGGTAAGTACAAGATTTTTTCGAAGTCATTGAATTCCGATCTTGCGGGATTTCGTATCGCCAGCAAAAGACCAAAAAATCTTGCAAAATGCCAGTGAGTTTACGGATAACTAGGAAAGAAAATGGATGGGGTACCAGGACTTGAACCTGGGAATGTCAGAATCAAAATCTGATGCCTTACCAACTTGGCGATACCCCAACACGAGAACATGGCCACAGATAGTGTGGCGTTCAGCCACAGCGTCTGTGAGCATCAAGTTATAGGGTTTAGCCTCAATCGTTTCAAGTTAAAAAACGAACACAATACGCCACAGTATGGTGCCAAGAAAAAAGGCAGCTCATCGCGATAGCGAAGGCTGCCAACAAGGAACCAGTAACCACAAGCTTCCGTCAGGGCCCCTGAAGGTTTAGTAGTCGTCGTTACTAGTAGTATGTTTTTGACGTTGAAGAGTATTGAGCGATTCGCCCATCGATCGAACCTGAAGCTCGTAGGCTTCGAAGACTTTGTCTTCGATCATCTGACGAGTCTCTTGGTTAAGCGGATGGGCAATATCTTTAAACTGCCCGTCTTTGCGCTTCTTGCTCGGCATCGCAACGAACAACCCAGTCGTACCTTCGATGATCTTTAGATCACGAACCACGAAACAGTTATCAATTGTGATTGAGACGTATGCCTTAAGCCGATCTTCGTTGACCGGAAAGACTTTGATTTCTGTGATCAACATAACGATTACCTCCGAGCTGCTATCTAGCTGCTGCTACTTCAAATTGAGTTCTAAAGCTGCAATTACGTTCTGCTGTACTTAAGTTCGGCTGACATGTGAAAAAACTAAAACTTTGGTCTAGGTTTTCTTGTTTGGCGTCTCAAAAAGAGATTTGAACTGATCCCCGAGCGTTCCTATTGATTTTGAAGGCCCCGTCGTACCGACGGCTCCGGCGTTAAAATCTTTCCACTCACCCGCTTCAGGATCTGCAGGTAGGCGGAG
>JAYSYM010000449.1:0-3984 GCA_043727635.1 Bdellovibrionales bacterium
TTTTGCTAAGCCGTTCGTTTTCTCTTCAGCATACCAATCCTTTGAATCGATCTTCCCTTTGGCCTTCTCAAAGACCCAGCCGTTACCTAAAGCAGTTGCGAGCGCCTCATTGAGATAGCTGTAGGTCACCGTAGAAAACTTTGACGAGTTTTGTTTGAACGAGTCAGCAATGAGTTTCTGAACTTTGTCGGGCTGTGCTTCGTACAATGAGTGACACAATTCGTGGAAAATGACTCCGAACAAACCCTCGGTGTCCTTGTCAGTTGGGTTGACTCCAACAGATTCGACAGGTCCATACGCCGTTGCATTCGAATGCTTTGAGTCGGACGGAAGCGGAAAGATGCTGATGCGAATTTTTTGTTCTCTCGGCCAGTCAGTTCGGTAGAACTTAGCAGCTTTAGCAAATAGCTCATCAAGCTTCCAGAGAACTGCTTTTCGCTTAAAGTTATTTGCGGCTTTGACCATCGCTGCGCCATTCGGTTTCCAAAGCAAAGCATCGTAGATTGGCTCGAAGTAGTTTAACACCTTAAACAGTTTGATTAGCTCAGGCAGAGGCATAAAAGCGACACTTCGTTCGCGGAGCTCGGCAAGTGTTCTCGAAAACGAACCCTGAATTATCATCGCATCTTTTACAGTTCGCCCCGAGTTACGCTCCGCTACGCCGTTAGTAAAAATCTCTTTACCTAAAACGAAGTCTAGGGATCGGAACTCCTCGAGCATCTTTTTCGATTGAGCATTGTTATGCTTACTACTTTCGAAGACTCGCTTGATGTCTTCATGTCGAAACGGAGTGCCGGCAATGCTTTCAACAAAGACATAGAGGCCGTGAATGCGATCGGCTGAGAACTCGACGCGTTCACTTGCACTTGCGACTGAACAAGTAAGACTGAGGAACGCCGTAAGAATAACTCTTAAATTTTTCATCTCAATTTTCTCCTTAACTCAACCCTTGATAGCCAAAATAAATCGCAAAACAAGCGAAGAGCCCAAGAGCGACAGCGGCGAAGTGGTTCACTCGCAACATTACTTTTTCATTAAACGCATTTCGGTACTTTGAACTGAAGTAGCTCAAGATTGTAAACCACAAGCCTGAACCAATAAATACTCCGGCAACAATCAGTGAAGCCCCGGTTGGACTCGACTCCTGGGATGCCATGTTCAACGCTGCGAACGCGGCAGCAAATGAAAAGATATTAGATGGATTTGAAAGTGTGAAAAGTAACGTGGTAGTGAAAATTCGAAATTTCGACCTGTCTTGAACTATCGTTTTCTTACCCTGAAAACGACTTCGGTAAATTTGAAACGCCATTGCTAAAAGTAAAAAGCCGCCGAAAAATTGAATGTGAGATTTGTAGCGTATGATTGGGTCAGAAATAAAGGTAAGCCCAAATGCTGCAACTGCTCCATACATTGCATCGCCCGTAGCAACTGCGCCGGCCATGATTAGACCAGCGACTCGACCCCGATTAATCGAAGTGCGAATTGTCATAAGGCCAACTGGTCCCACCGGAGCAGCCATCGCGAAACCGAGAATTGCTCCTTTAACAAAAAGTGTATCCATTTTGAGATTCAACATGGCATTCTATGCGAACGCAAATCATGAGTAAGAATTTACGCGCTGAAATCAGCACTCTTTGTATCCTCGCTTGGCCGATCGTCGTTGGACAGATTAGCCAAATGTTATTTGGTTTCACAGACACTTTAATCATTGGTCATGTAGGCACAATTGAACTCGCGGCTTCATCTTTCGGCAACAGCGTCTTCATTATCTTTTTAGTTTTTGGAATCGGAATTGGAAATGCGACTACTCCGCTCATCTCGCGGGCAATCGGTCGCACCGACCATAAGGGCGCGCGCCGAATTTTAGGTGATTCAATTATTGTTAATACTGTGAGCGGATTAATTCTAACTTTGATTGCGGCCTGTTGCGGATATTTCTTTGATTACATGGGGCAAGCTCCAGAAGTCGCAAGACAAGCTCAGCTTTTCTTTTTGATTCTCTCTCTCACGCTCATCCCGTCAATGCTTTACCAATGTTACAAGCAGTACCTTGAATGCATTCAGCGACCCCGAATTCCGATGTACGCAGCTTTCGGAGGCTTGTCGCTCAACGTGGTGCTGAACTATTCTTTGATATTCGGAGTTGGGCCAATCCCTGCAATGGGAATTGTTGGCTCTGGAGTCGCAACGGTGATTTCACGAACTTTGATGGTGCTCTATCTAATTGGGTATGTTCGCTGGGAGCGAACTCACCGTGCGCCAGAACAAACGCAAAAAGAATTTGATGTTCCCTCTCGCCGAGATGTAGTTGCTGAGCTATTGCAGCTTGGGATTCCGACGGCATTTATTTTGCTTTTCGAAGTCGGAGCTTTCGCGACTGCTGCGATCGTCATGGGCTGGATTGGGCCTATTGAGCAAGCCGCTCACCAAGTAACTCTTTCGCTAGTGAGTTTGTCTTTTATGGTGCCGCTTGGAATTAGTTTCGCTGCAAGTATTCGCGTCGGGACTGAACTTGGTCGTGCTGATTTTGCGGCTGCACGAGTCGCCGGGGTTGCATCTTCTATTGTTGGCGCAGGTTTTATGTTCGTGTGCGCGGTGATTTTTGCAGCGGGACAAGACTTCTGGCCGACACTGTTTACTAAAGACCAAGCAGTTATCGATCTTGCAGGCATTCTTTTAGTCGTTGGGGCGATCTTCCAAGTTTCTGACGGCTTACAAGTTGTTGCATCAGGATTGCTTCGCGCACTCAAAGATGTGCGATGGCCCTTCGCGATTACGTTTGTTGCGTATTGGGTCTTCGCCCTTCCAGTTGGCTATTGGCTAGCGATTCCAAAAAAGATGGGCCCGATTGGCTTGTGGATTGGCTTAGCAGCAGGCTTGACCTTAGCTGCAATCTTCCTGACCACGAGATTCTTTACACTACTCAAGAGACAAGCGTCTCAATGAAAAAAGTGTTGAGCCGACCGACTTCACCTTTGAAGATGACCGATTTTTCGCGGGCGGTGATGAAGTTTGTGAAAATGATTCCACGAGGGAAAGTAGCGAGCTACGGGCAAATTGCAGCGTTAGCCGGCAAGCCACACGGAGCAAGAGGTGTAGGCTGGATTCTTAACTCAAGCGCTGAAGCTTACAACTTACCTTGGCAACGAGTGCTTAACTCTAAAGGTAAAATCTCTTTCCCGAAAAAAACTGACGAGTTTAAACTCCAGAAGTCCTTGCTGACCAAAGAAGGTATTAAGTTCTCAGACGACGACTCGATCGACCTCGAGCAGTTCGGTTGGAAGAAAACTCCAGCCAAAAAGAAAAGGGCCGCAAATAAGCCCTCAATCTTCGATTAGCTAGTAGTTCATACCTTTTGGTAGCACATCCGCGTTATCGAAACTCGGCCGAAGCGCAATGTAGATTGATAAACTCGCTCAATTGAATCGACTCCGAAATTTGCACAGTCATCTGGAATGCCAAGATCTAAAAGACTTCTTCATCCAGAACTACCCCACCATGTAACAGCCAGAGCAAATAACCGCGAACACTTTCCCGTGGATTTGGAAACTGCCTGGCCTATTTTCGAGAATCAGTTATTCCTCCTCAAACATGGCTTTGGTTGCGAGATAATTTCGTTTGTTTTAATGCCAAACCATTTTCACTTACTATTAAGAGATCCAAATCTTCTGCTGGGAAAGGCAATGCAATACTTTATGAGAGAGACTAGCAAAGAAATGAACCGTCAGGCTGGTACAATCAATCGCATTTGGGGTTCAAACTATCACAGTTCACTAATTCGTTCGCTCCCCTACTATTACACTGCCTACAAATACGTTTACCAGAACCCGTTGAAAGCGGGGTTGTGCAAGAGAGCTCATGAATATGAGTACAGCACACTTCGAGGACTTGTCGGTCAAAAGCGCTTATTGATCCCTGTCGCTGAGGATCCAACTCTATTCGACAGCGTATCCGAAACCCTAGCTTGGCTCGATGAGGGGTTTA